>CAZUCT010000304.1:0-7867 GCA_964619285.1 uncultured bacterium
AGGTTGAGTGGAGCTGTAGGTCTGGCTCTGCAAACCGGAATCAACGGCGATCGAGAACTTACCCGGAAACTAACAAGCACCTTTTTTATCAAAAACTACCCAGACAGTTTTCCAAATCAAGCTTAAATCGTAAGCAACGGACCACTTACGCTGGTAATCTAGATCCATCCGCACGATCTCTTCAAAATCTTTAACGGTGGATCGACCGTTCGCTTGCCATTCCCCAGTAATACCCGGTTTCACATTCAAACGTTCCCAGTGGTGTTTTTTATAAGCTAAAACTTCTTCCACAGTAGGCGGGCGAGTTCCCACTAAACTCATCTCTCCCTTCAATACGTTCCAAAATTGGGGAAACTCATCCAAGCTTGTTTTACGCAGAAAGCGACCGACTTTCGTAATTCTGGGATCGTTTTCGTTTTTAAAGATATGGCCTTTAGCTTCGTTGTTGACCAAATGTTTCAGGCGATCGGCGTTGACAACCATCGACCTAAATTTCCATAAGCGAAAAGGTTTACATTTAAAACCGCAGCGCATCTGACTGTAGAAGATAGGTCCCGGGTTGTCGAAGTACATGGCGATCGCGATCGGAATGAAAACTATTCCCGTTATTGCCAACCCTACTAACGCTCCTATAATATCTACTAACCGCTTTACTTTACTGATAACAGATTTATGAATATCTTTATTAGATATAACATCTTGATTTAACAAGGAAGTGAAAACAGAGGATAGGGGAAAGTTCGATGTTGTAATCATAGTTTGCCTCCTTTAAATAAGTTTGCCGTCATCTCCATTCTAGGCAACTTCTCTCAAAGAAGGTAGAGGAAACGGTCTAACTTTACCAAATCTTTAAAAAAAGCTTACTTTTTTTGTCGTTAGTTGGTAGAACAGGCGTCCCGCCTGTTAACTGTCAGTCCTTAATTGACAACCAACAACTGAAGTCCCCCGAAGTCTCCCTTTTATCTCAATGATACCAATGGCTCTTCTAACTTTTGCCGACTGGTTGCCACTACCCGGCCTAAATATTGACCCAAATCTTCCGCTACATCCACATTGAGAAGATAAGTCCCACCCCTGCGCTTAGAAAACAGCGGCCTGCCCCTTAGAGCTTGGTAATCGGAATTTTGCCGAGATGCTGGAGTTAACAATACTAAATCTTCTTCTGAAGGGATCGGACCGACAGGTAACAGGCCCTCGACCAGCATCTCGATCCGATCCTGGCAAACCCGAGTATTGATGCCCCGACTTTCTAATAACTCAATAATTTCTTGTTTCTTAAGAGGTTGGGCGGGGATCGCTTTTAATAGTTCTCCCAGAAGAAAATAATCGCTATACTGCTGGCGGGGATTTTCTAACTTATGAGGATAAAGCCCTAAAGTAGCTAAACCATAAGCGACTCTGCTAGTTTTTGAATGAAAAATTTCCGCTTCAGCAGGCAAATTATATATTTTTTCTAAAACCATTTCTGTTGTTTCCTCTGGCGCATCTCGAACGATAATTGCATTAGGAAGTTTCTGTCGCAACCAACGATTTAATGCTGGCAAACAGCTAGTCCCACCGATACAAATAGCTTGATTAATAGCGGCGGGGGACATCCCCACTTTAGTTAATAAACTATTTAATTCTCTATTTAACTGTTGAACGAAAGGCACTAAAACTTTGCTTTCTAAATCCCGTCGTTTGACTTGCCAAGTACGAGGACCGATTTTAAAAGTAAAACGTTCTTCTTCTTGGAGGATAATTTTTAGATTTTTAGCAGATTGCAAAAGTGCCATGCGGAAAGGAGAACTTTCCAACCATTGTTCTAACTGGTAGCGAATTGATAAGTCTGGCATTCCCGCTCGGGGCAAACATTTATTCTGACTTCCTACTCGAAAATTTTCCTCCCCTAATAAAAGCTGACACACAATATCTCGATCTAAACCATTGCCGCCGTAATTGTAGGTATGGCAAGTAAAATCTGAGTAGTTTAAATTGAGGATATTTTCGGGTAAAGATACCACTGCTAATTCTGTTGTCGTTGCCCCGGCGTTAATAATTAAAGTACCGCCTTTTCTGAAATTCTTACCAGAAGTTTTGAAGGTCAAATTTTTATTGTTATCCTCCAGTTTTAGTTCTGAAAATAAAGTAGCGATCGCATCTTCTACCACAAAAGCCTTTTCTATATTCCTCACCAAACCTGCTTCTAAAACTGCTTCCCGCAAATTAAATCTATAAGCCTCCGACCAACTGGCAGGGCAGCCTAAAATAACTCCTTTTAAATCTTCTATTGCCGATTTTAATTCCGTCAATTCTAACCCCTCGGCCCTACAAATATAATTCCCGGTCAAACTGACAGTCTCCAGTTTGTCATCACTTCCGATCCCCTTCCTTACCCCAGGCGCTTCCGAAGATTGGTTAGCATCGGCTCTTCCTTCTTCTTTATTGGTAGCTGCCAGATGATAATTAGTATTTTTTAAAGTTGCCAACAAAGCCACCAAACCCTGTTTAATTCCCCCTAAAGAAACTTGACTATTCAGAGACCACTGCACCATGGGTTCTGGGGAAGTTAAAACAGAAAAATTAGAAGCCAATAAAAAAGATTCTGTTTGTTTTTCCTCTGGTTTTTGTCTGGTAACTTCTACTTTAACGTAAGGAACGCTTATTTTTAAATAATGCTTAAATTCTCTGATTAACCAGGATTTTTGCTCGTTTTGACTCGATAACTGAACTTTTGATGGCAGTTTAAAAGTTAACTTTTTGGAAGCATTTTTAGCCGAATTACCAACACTTTTCTCCTCCATTTTTTGCCAGTAAATCGGATAAACTCGACCGTTATTGCAATTTAAAATAGCTGCAGACAAACCTGTAGTCCCGAAGTCTATTCCTAAGTACCAATTTTCTGTCTTTGATTTAAGATTAGATATTTCCTCTTGCTTTTTCATTCTAGCTGCATCCCTATAGCTCTGTTTATAGACCTTTTTATCGCAATCCTAAACGGTTTTTAATAAATCAAAAAATAGATAAAAACCCTGAAACTCTTCTCCATTGCCAATTCCCAAACAGCATTAACGTTATTGAGACAACTAGAAGCGAGGATTGCTATAGCAGTCCTATTTAAGTTGTGTAAAATAATTAGTCGCTTGAGGCATGCATGCAAGAGGCAAAAGGCAAGAGTAGGGAATAAAAAAAAGGGAAAATTAAATACAAAAAGAAAATTTATGATTTTTTTCTACTTTTTGATTTTTGACCAACCATTTAGGATTGCTATATATTAATTTTTGTCTTTTGAAGACATTTTTTTTCCCTCTTTAATTTTCCCCTCTAATTCCAACAGTTCGATCGTCATCCTTTCTTCTTCATCATCTTCCCGTTCTTCTGCAGGAGTTTCGTCATCTGAAGTTAAGCTAGCTAAAATCTCTTCGAGAGTTCGTTCCTCCGATGCCTCCAAAGAAATCTCTTCTTCTTCCCCAGCATCGTTTATCTGTTGGGAAAAATCGCTGATATTTGCCAAAAAATCTTCAAAGCTAGCTACATCATCTTCTTCTTCAGAAGATACCTCTAATATCAAGGCATTTTCGCTTTCTTCCTCTTCTACTTTCCCGAGAATTTCTCTGGGAAAAGATGCTTCTATTTCTGCATCTTCGCTGTCGGTTTGTATGACTGTATTCTCCCAGTCGTAGTCTTCTAGGTAGTTACCTTCGTCTTCTTGGTTAGCTTCTTCTAATTGAGCTAAATCTGTTTCTAGCTCTTCGATGGTCTTCTCGTTTAGTAACAGTTCTAAATTTTTTTCTTCTTCTATAGGTTCTTGGGTTGGTAATAAATTTTCATCCGCAGAAGCCGGGATAAAAGGTTCTTTTTCTACTCTGGCGATCGCCGATTTTTTCTTAGCTTCTTGCCGTTCTTGCGTCTCAGTTTTACCCTCCTGTTTTTCTTCTTTCTTTTGGCTTTCTTTCGTCTTTATTTTCGCAGTTTTTTCGGCTTCTACCTGGCTTAATTCTCCAAATAATTCGCTTAGTTCATCCAGATTTTCCTTAGTAGTTTCTGTTTTTTCTAATTTAATTTCTGACTCTATTTCAGTTTCCTGCCCTTCCCCTTTTGCTTCCTCCTCAAGCTCCTCTAAGAGAGGGTTCGAGTCAGCCTCTCCATCTTCCTCGTCTAATGGTAGGATAGTCTGCTTTAGATCGGAATCTTCAACTTTTTCGTCAAATTCTTCCTCTTCTACTTTTCCATTAGCAAATAAAATAGACTCTCCAGATTCCTCTGCTGGAGTCTCTAATATTTCCCTGACATTTTCTTCTGGTTTCTCTTCTTCTGTTGGCCTGTCGAACCACTCATATCCGGGATAGGGAAGAATTTCTCCCTCCGGTGGAAGTTTGGGGCGATCGCCTAACCTTAGAGATGCAACATCGCGATATTTAGGCTTTTTTAAATTTTGAGGATCGTCTTTTGCTTCCCTTTGCCGCCCAAAGGTATCTTCTCCCTCGTTTATTTCTTCTTGCTCTCTTCTAGAGATTCTTCGATCGGGAAATAATGGCTCCTCTTGTTTTGAAACCTCACTGGTGGGGACAGTTGAAAGGAGGTTCTGTTGTTGAAGATTAGTTACAGACTCCAAATAGCCAACGATCCTGTCCTGGACTGGACCGAGTAAAGCTTGAGAAAATTCCGATATAATTTGCTGTTGTTTGGTGTATTGTTGGGCCAGAGAATAATTATATTGTCGCTGTCGCTCTAGTTCTCTAATTTCTTGCAAGAGTTCTTGTCGCTGCTGTTGCAGATTTTCGAGCTCTTCCTGCCAAGGCTCCACTAATTGGGCCAGCATTGGTGCTATTTGTAGCTTTTGCTGTTCTTGGACTTGCCTTTTACTTTTAACATCAGTTTCTAAATTTTGTTGGCCAACAGAAACTAAAAAATTTCTGACTCGTTTGAGAAGTTTTTGGGACTTTTGAACATTTTTTTTCCACGCCGAGGCCGACTGCCAGAGGCCGGGCTCTAGCATGGCATCAATTTCTTCGATTAGTTGTTTAATTCTATCGTTCTGCGGGTTCAAAGCTGCCACCTATTCTAAGAATGTTTGCGAAACAGGAGCAATATTAGGGCGATCGCTTTTTCTCTGGGTTTTTCTTGATAGCGGGCCCTACTCAAGCCATAGCCTTGGTCCAGGTGAAGTCTTGGGACTGGTTAGCATCCTTTTGTATTATTACGGAAGGTCAGACACTTTTAATTGCCTGTCTTCTTCTATCATAGACAGATAACTGCTGGTAGTTCTAGCCTTTCGAGCTCGATCGTGGGAAAAACCAGAGCAGATATTTTTACAGATCGCAAAGCTTGTTTTTTGTCAAGCAAAAGGGCTCTATGAAATGCCTAAAATCCAAAATAAGATGACATGGTACGATCTGGCTAAGACCCATCATAGTTGGACAATGGACTCGATAATCTTGGGTGCATCCCATATTTGTAAAAATACCGATCTAGCTCGGCAATTAATAATTAACAATTAGCAAAAAGCACATATAGCTTTGTTTCCCTAGCAAGCCCAGGCGGTTTTTGGTTTATTACAAAATTGCACTGTACCCTAATATTTCTCTTTATAGTGTATTCTTAACCCACTAAGATTGACTACGAGACAGAATCGAGATGCACCCTTGCTTTCCCACAAACCTAAGTGCTTTTATCAATTATTCGGAATAAAAATAAAAATTAAAGTTGCCTCATGGAAGAAAAGTACCTTCGCGATCCGTCCTCTAATAATAATGTCAAACAATTATTGCTCGAAAGTCCTTTTTTTAAAGGATTGCCAGAGGACTTAATAGAAAGAGCAACGGCCCATATCGTCAGCCGCCAACATCCACCAAATCAGGTGATTTTGTTAGAAAACGATTGGGGCAGTTCGGTATATTTCATTTTGGATGGTTGGGTGAAAATTCGCACCTATAACCTCGATGGTAAAGAAGTAACCCTTAATATTTTGGGTAAAGGAGAGCTATTTGGCGAAATGGCTGCTCTTGAAGAGTCTCCCCGTTCTACAGATGTGATTACTCTGGCCGAAACTTTAATCGGCAATATGCCGGCAGCAGATTTTGCTGAGTTAATCAATACCGAGCCCCAAGCTGGTATTCGCTTGGCTCAACTAATGGGCCGTCGCTTGCGTCAGGTAAACCGACGATTGCGACTGCGAGAGTCGGACAGTCAATCGCGGGTGGCCGATATTTTGTTGTTTTTGGCCGACGGACAAGGTAAAGTTTCTGAGGCCGGAACTGAAATTCCTAACTTGCCCCATCGGGAATTGAGCAGTCTGAGCGGATTGGCCCGGGAAACGGTGACTAGGGTATTGAGCAAGTTGGAGAAAAAGAACCTGATCAAACGCGATCGCGACACTCTCTGCATACCGGACCTTCGAGCATTAGAACGCTTGCTGGTCTAAAATATTTCCCGGCCAATTAATTATTAATTGTTAATTGTTAATTATTAATTACTTATGAGCTTTCGCAAAATATTGGTTGCCTTGGACAATTCACAGTCTAGCAAATATGCATTCGAGCAAGCCCTCGATTTAGCAGAAGTCCAGGGAAGTAAATTAATCCTATTTCATTGTTTCAGCACCACGATCGGGGAAGCGATCCTGCCCGTACAAACTCAATTAGGTATTTCTCCCAACCAAATGAACGATGCCTTCCAAGCTCAACGCCTTGGCCAAGAACAACATCGGGAACGAGTCCTCGCCTTTTTGAACGAATGTTGCGAGGTGGCAATTTCCCAAGGCGTAACCGCAGAATGCGACCACCAAGCGGGAGAGCAGGGCCCTTCTATTTGCCAAGCTGCCCAAAAATGGGAGGCCGATTTAATTGTCATGGGCCGCAGGGGCCTTACCGGAGTTACAGAAGCTTTCTTAGGCAGCGTTAGCAATCATGTCATGCACCACGCTCCCTGCTCGGTTTTGGTAATTCAACATAATTCTCCTCGACCTTCGGAGCCTCTGAGTCAAAAACATTCAGATTAATTTTTTTTAAATGTCCAATACCGAGCCAACAATTCCCCCACCAACACAAAACCCCATCCGTAGCAAGACTCCCTTAATGATGGTAGAAACGGCTTTTCTTGCCAGTACCGCCAGTCTCTTGTGGTTTGTTAATTACTACTTCCCCATGGGGCCTTTCTTGCGAATCTTTTTTCCCGTGCCGATCGCTCTCCTCTATCTCCGTTGGGGCAACCGCGCTTCCTGGATGGGGGCCATCGTCTCGGGTTTACTGCTATCGGTACTCATGGGCCCGACTCGCAGCATTCTTTTTGTCATTCCCTTTGCTTTTCTGGGAGTTTTATTGGGCGCAACTTGGAGACGCCACAGCAGTTGGTGGGTGTCTATCGGTTTGGGCGCTTTACTCGGTGCTTTGGGCTTTTTCTTCCGTTTCTGGCTCCTTTCTATTCTTCTGGGAGAAGACCTTTGGATTTATGTAACTACTCAAGTTACAGAATTAGTAGAATGGGTCTTTATGAGGTTTGGATTGTTAGCTCAACCTAGTTTGTCTTTAATTCAAATGGCGGCTTTAGTTTTGGTTTTAGTTCAAAACGTTATTTATCTCTTCGTGGTTCATTTGGTCTCTTTATTGCTCTTAGACCGCATCGGCAACCCCATCCCCCGACCTCCAAAATGGATACAAATTATGCTGGATTATGAATAATAATTAACAATTAACAATTAACAATTAACAATTAATAATTAACAATTGGGGATTTTGACCGAACTCGATAAATGTCCAATTTGAGTCCGCAATTGCGGACTTTTTGGGGCCATGAACTTCTAATGTCTATTTTTTTTGTGCGCAATTTGCGCACATTTTGTAACCAATTTGGTGACATTTTTAAACGGTCCCTCAATTTTGTAACCAAT
>CAZUCT010000305.1:0-6517 GCA_964619285.1 uncultured bacterium
GCATTTCAGCGATTTTTCCTCCTCGTCGAAATTCCCCCAAAAAATGGCCCAAAAACTTCGATGGCCGCCCCTTAAAACAAACCCTGACAGGCCACCCCGTCCTTGGCTCCGTCCAAACGTTGAAGGGCCAACGGAAAAAAAGTCCAAAATAGCTTGTCCAACTTAGGGACAGAAAAGCGTCGCGGTTGCAACCTTTCCTCACCCATTGCCGAACATTGCTGAGTTTACTAGAAACCTCAACATATTATCTCCGAACGTTATGAAGTACCAAGACTTTCAACAATTGATTAATAACTACAACTGCCCCCAAAGTAACGACGACTTAGAACTATTAATACCTGTAACTCGCGGCTATCCTGCCGCAGGACCAACCCACACCACGACCCCGGTCTCTTTGCGCACTGGAAGCGACTGGGATAAAGGAATAGTTTTCTAGGTAATTCCCGAAATACTCGCCGTTCTCGATAAAGAAACAAAAATCGCTCTTGCATTCTGGAGAAACCTAATAGAATCCTATTGGTGGGCGAGTTCTAATGGGACTCTTGATGATTTTTATTTTCTACTTGGAAAAAAGTTTGATGAAGCCTTGGAAAAAAGCGGTAAAAAGGTTAAAATAGAAGAAACTATGGCCAGAACAAAATACTTACAACAAAAGGCTAATGAACTCAGAAACAAAACTAATAAATAGGCCAAAAATTGCGTGCTTGTGCGGTAGTACCAAATTTAAAAAAGAGTTTGAAAAAGTTGCAGAACAAGTAACCGTCGAAGGTAAAATATTCTTAACAGTGGGAGTATTTGGCCATTCACCAGATTGTCAGGTTCAGTTTAATAATTAATTAAAGCAAAAATTAGATAAGCTGCACTTGGCAAAAATAGATTTATCGGATGAAATCTATGTTATTAATTCCGGTGGCTATATTGGTGAATCAACTAAAAGTAATGGATATTAATCAATATTTAAGTAACCCAGAAATTTCAATAGGGTGCATCTCAATTTTGAGGAAAACCTACAATTCAACGCTTTTTGCTAATTGCTAATTGCTAATTCCATGGCTCTAGGCAATTAGCGATTAGCGATTAGCGATTAGCCATTTTCTATTTTTGCAAATATGGGATGCTCCCGCTAGGTCTCCATTAAGAGCAAATAGCTCCATACAATTATTAGTCGCCGTGCTAAAATCAATAGTTCTTAGGCAAAAGCGTTAAAGTCTAAGAAATAGGGTTAAAAAGTCAGCGTTAAAGTCTAATAAGCTCGCAATTTTTCAGAATATCTTGTAGTCGTGGAAATCTTAAACTGCCAAAACCATCATCATCTATTGGAGTGGCTTTTTGGTAAGTTAAACCTACTCCAACTCCGATATTTTAGCACGCAGAGTATCAAAGCTAATAAATCGAAAAACTGGTTTAACTAACTGGCTTTTAACTCATTTAGGGACTTGCAATTTAATAAGATACCGATGTTGGGTTGCGTTTCACAGGAGCCCAACCTACTCCAGACTAACTGGCTTTTAACTCATTTAGGGACTTGCAATTTAATAAGATACCGATGTTGGGTTGCGTTTCACAGGAGCCCAACCTACGATTTTCTTGCGTAGTAATAAAGTACCGACTTGTTGGGTTGCGTTTCACTCCACCCAACCTACGATTTTCTCTTCAAAGTTGACGTGCAACCAAACTGTACTAAATTTGTACTAAAGTTTTTGAGATTGAGTTGCGCAATTCCTACCCGCATAAATTAGAAGAGCTAACAAAAGCATCTTTAGCAATAATTAGATGGCGGTTTTTATCCCTGGTAATTAATCCTTGCTGCTGCATTTTTCCTAAAAGTCGGGTAATAGTTACTCGCGTCGTATTAATAGCGCCTGCAATATCTTGATGGGTAAGGCGAATGCTTAAGCGGGCTCCCTCTTCTATTGGTTGACCAAATTCTTGTTTTAATAATACCAATAGTTGCTGCAAGCGGTCTTCTACTTTTCGCAAACCGGCGATCGCTAACAAAGCCTCCGTTTGTCTAAACCTGCGTCCGAGTTGAGGCAATAACTCTTGCGCCAGTTTTGGAGATGCCTCAATTTCCTGGTTTGAATACCACATCAAACAGACATCCGAGATAGCTATTGCCTGATAACTTTGTAAGTGAGAAAAACAGGCGCTCAAGCACATTGAAGGTCCAATCCAACCCAAAAGCCCTTCTTCGCCATTGGGATAAAAGGTACTTAGCCTCACTAAACCTTGGCAAATTTGCCAAATACCGTCCGACATTAGAGGGATTGTTTCCCCTTTAGTATAAAAATGTAGGTGACGTTGGGTTTCTGTGGTAGGCTGTTGAGTTTCTAGTGCGATTCGTGGGGTGGAAGTTAGAGCCATGCTGAAAAATGCCAGCTTAAAAATACTGGTTGAGAGTTATATGGGGTGCATCTCAATGCAATTCGAAAACCTACAATTTAACGCTAATTGCGAGCTTGCTAATTGCTAATTGCATTTTTTAGAGAACACAATTAGCGATTAGCTGCAAGCTCCGAGAAACCCGGTTGGTAAAAAACCGGGTTTCTTAAATCAATTAGCTGCAAGCTCCGAGAAACCCGGTTGGTAAAAAACCGGGTTTCGGAGCATCCCATATTTGTAATTTTTACCCCTCGATAATTTCATACTCTTACTCTTACTCATACTCAAACAAAAAGCGGTTTTTTTGAGCATGAGTATGAGTATGAGTACTCGTCATGAGAAAATAAATATGCAAAATTGAGATACTCCCGATTCGATGCTCCCGTTACATGGCTCTTAGCTTATCCCGCACAGGTAAAGCTTAGGTAATGAAAAGGTTAGAGATTATTTAAGCTTTGAAGCTATTCCCAATTTTCTATTTTCCACATTTATTGATGATTTCAGAACGGAAATTTTGGCGAATCTCGGCATTGGAATAACGGCGTTGTAAAAGCTGCCAATTTTGCCAATTTTGCCAACGATTTTCGCTTAATTTTTCTGAGATAGTTGGCAAAACTTTGCTAAGTTTATGACCGTAAATATTAGAGAGAAATTCCTCTAAAACTAGGCTATCCTGAAGCCGACCCAGATGCTCTTGGATAGCCTTCATATCTGCCAAATAAACATCATAAGTTTGTCCGTAAAAATCGGTAAATAAACTCATTAAATAACGGACTCGTTTAACTTGCTTGCGTAGGTCGTGCAACTTCTCTTCTTCCCCATCTTGAAAAATTAAATTGGTAGGTGCTTGAACTTCGGAACCATTGTTAGTTGTACGATTTTCAGCTTTTACCAGCCATCCTGGATGGAGAAGTAGTTCGGAGATTTGAGGCAATAATAAATCGGGAATAACATCGGTAATTGGTAGGGTGGCGATCGCTTCATATTCCGGCATTTCTAACCAAACTTGTAACCCTTGTTTAAACTGAGAATATTTAGAACTTTCTAACATTTCTCGAACCTCTTTAAAAGCCCGACGGCGTTGTTTAGAAAGTTTGGCTAAAGCTTTCTCTAAAGTAGCTTGCTCTTTTGGAGGCAAAATGGGTTGATAGTCATTTTTGAGCGCTTCTCCCAGTACGTCTAAATCTCGTAACTCTCCCAAACAGCGAGAAAACTTACCAATATTTTTGTTATTGGCTTCCTTGGGCAACCTTACTGCAGGGGCAAACCCCGCCACAGCCGATCGCAACCGACGCATTCCCACTCGCATTTGATGGAGCTCCTCGGGATCTTTATCTTTAAGGACTTCTGGTTCGTGTTGTAAAACTTTTTTAAAAAACTGTTCGATCGCCTTTGATGCACCTTCTGAGAGAGTTGTTATTTGAGCTAATGCTTCTATTGTCATGGCAGATAAAACCCCTAAGTTATTTAGTAGTACGATTGGCTAAAATTTTGCCAAATTTTAATTATAACATTTATTTATTAAGAAAAAAAATTAACAATATAACAGATAACCAAAAATATGTCAAGAAAAATAACAAGCAAAAAAGCGATCGCTCGAATAACAGAAATTTGCACAAGAGTCAATTGTGGGATAGGATTTTTAAATATGGGGCAGCTTACCGAAGCCAAGTAACTAATGGACCAAGCCGAGCCATGTAGCAAACAGAAGAGCAAAGCTTCCCCCGATGCCGAAAGTTCGGTATGGGGCGATCGGAAGCGCTTGGCCGAGAAGAAATTAGAAAAAAACTGGCATTGCTGCCATCCCATCCAATACAGGGGGGGTGACACTAGCTGAATGACCCGCAGCCACGTTAGGGTCTCCAAACTGCAAGGATGCTACCAGCAGTGTCCCAACAATTTCATTAGCTTCCCCCTTACCGGGGAAGTCATTAGATTAAAAATCAAAAAATTGCTAAGAGGTCTTGGAAAAAAAAGCAATTAGCCAAGGCCGTCAATGTCATTAGAACTTGGAGCATCCCATAAGGGGCGGCACCTAACGGTCTGGGTTTAATAACAAATGGCCCAAACCCACATAGCTTTTCCTCAAGACTTAAATAACAACCTGGTTCCACGAACTTTTTCTACTCTAAGTTCGTGGAAAATTTGCAATATCAACAGAAAAATAAAAAAACCCGCAAACTTATTTTATGAACGTCAGCGAGCTTTTAAGTGCTAACGAACTTTTAACCCGACACGCCAAAGGAGAACGAGACTTCCAAGGAGCCAGCTTAATCGCCCTCGATCTAGGCAAGGCCAATTTGAATCGAACCAATTTAAGCAACGCTAATTTGAGAGACTCAAATCTCAGCAAAGTCAAACTCATCGGAGCTAACTTAACAGCCACCGAACTAAGTGGAGCCAATCTCTCGGGAGCCAAACTCATAGAAGCCAACCTAAGCGGTGCAAGTCTAACAGGCACGATTTTAGTGGGAACCGATTTGAGCGGAACGATTCTCAGCGGAGCGATTTTTTCTGGGGCCGACCTGAGCAAAAGCATTACGATCGCAGCCAGTATGTTTGGGGCCTGTTTCCTCAACGGTTCCAAACTGCGAGAAGCCAACCTCACAGGTGCTACCTTGAGCAAGGCCGTTCTCAGCGGGGCAGATTTAACTCAAGCCAACTTAAATCGGGCAATTATGAGCGAAATCGACCTCAGCGGGGCCAATTTAACTGGAGCCAGTTTAATTAGAGCTTACTTAAATCGAGCTTGTTTGAGCGGAGCTAATTTGCTCGAAGCGGACTTGAGCGAAGCAATTATTACAGAGACAGAGCTGTGCGCTGCTTGTTTGAGGGAAGCGGACTTACAAGGAAGCGATCTGGCAAGGAGCAATTTAAGCGGCGCTAATTTAAGCGGCGCTAATTTGCAAGGTGCTAATTTAAGCGGAGCTAATCTGAGTGGAGCTAATCTCGAACGAGCAGATTTAACTGGTGTAACTTTAAGCAATGCTAATTTGCGAGGAGCCAATTTAAAAGGAGCCAATTTAAAAGGAGCGAGTTTGTTGGAGGCTGACTTGCGAGGTGCCGATCTAACCGATGCTAATATGTGCGGTGCCGGTTTGCTGTTGACTTCTATGAAAGGTGCCGAGTTAACAGGAGCCAATTTATCAGAGGCTAATCTGATAGGGGCCAATTTGAATTTGGCTAATATGCAGCGCACCTCTTTGAACGGCGCAATTATGCCCAACGGCTCGACTTATGTTTAGATCTTCAAAATCTTGGTTAGCGGGGCGAGTGGGTCCTGCCAGAAACCCGGTTTTTTCAAAAAACCGGGTTTCTTGACCTGGGTTTCTCTGCCTCCTGGCCATAAGAAAGTTTATTTTGAGCCAGTAAAGTCTTTCCCTAAAATTTAATATTTCCACCCCCCCATAAAAGATATTCCGTGATACACTAAAAAATTGAAAAACAATTCAGGCTGGAGGTAAAACCGCGCAGAATGAAACTATTGGGAACCCATCTGGTCGTTGACGCTTGGCAGTCTCCTGGAGACCTTCTCAACGACCCCGAACGTATTCGTCGCGCTTTAATTGAAGCAATTGCCGCTGGGGAAGCAACCCTCATCGATTTATGCGTTCACCAGTTTAGTCCTCATGGAGTAACGGCAACGGCAACATTAGCGGAATCTCATATTGCCATTCATACCTGGCCCGAGTTAGGTTATTTTGCCGCAGATTTATTTTTTTGCGGTCGTGGCAACCCCCACCGCGCTATCGAAGTCCTGCAACACGCTCTCCAAGCTAAACAGGTGAAAATGAAGGAAATTAAACGCGGTTTCGATCCTGGGATGGGCATCCTGGAGACTGCCGAACCAGAGCAGTATGCTAATCGTTTGTTGGAAACCGTTTAGCTGCAGGAGCAAAGACTTGCCGCCAAGTCAAATAACTTTCTTTTTTATGCTTGGTGTAAATTAGCAATCCCACGACCCCAGTCGTGGGATTATTGTTTGGGGGAATTTTGGGGGAATTTTAATCGCTAAAGCGATTACTACGAACGCGACCCCAGAATTTTAATCGCTAAAGCGATTACTACGAACGCGACCCTAGAATTTTAATCGCTAAAGCGATTACTACGAACGCGACCCTAGAATTTTAATCGC
>CAZUCT010000305.1:6617-7857 GCA_964619285.1 uncultured bacterium
TAAAGCGATTACTACGAACGCGAAACTATCGCTGTTGTTGCTGCAATAAAGGACGTACTACCCAATAACCGGCACCAAAGAAGGCCACTACAATTAAGAAAATTGCTGCCATCAACCACACTCCACTAATGTCGGGAGCTTGTCTGCTTTGGGTGGGGCGATGGCGACTTTCGTCGGGTAGCTCTGTAAATAAGTGTTCGGGAAAGTCTGTTGGTGGCCTGTCGGGCTCGGTGGTGGGTAGGGAAGGTGAAGTCCGAACCGCTTCGGGATAGGTGTCGGGGGCGGTTGCTACGGGAGAAGGAGGGTTTGGGGCATAAGCTGGCGGTTCCCACTGGGGTTGAGTTTTTGCCTGGATGGAGGGTATCTGAGGAACGGTTACTTGACTGGCCGCCTGGGCGGAGCTGGCTGTTTGTTGTAACTGCATGGCCGCTCTAATTAGTTTCTCTATTTCCCGCCGCAAATCTTGGTTTTGCTGGACTAATTGTTGGTTGTGGGCTTGGACTGATTCGAGCTGGGCTTTGGTCCCTTGCAATTCTGCGGTGACTTCTCTATATAGGCTTATGGGAATTGATGGAGAATAGCCGTTGTTATTTGTATTTGCTATTGTTTCACTAGAGGTACTAGAATTTTGCATAGTTAATTTTTGGGTAAGAAAATTGATTTTTGTCAATTTAGTAATTATATGAAAAATCCACCAACAGATCGTAATTTGTCTCCAAAGTCAAGTCCCGAAGAGATGAAATATGGAGAACGGGCGATTTTGGAGGGGGAGTTATTTACTTTTCCCAATCCCAGAGTCGGACGGCCCTACGAGATTAGCATTTCTTTGCCGGAGTTTACTTGTAAGTGTCCTTTTTCTGGCTATCCCGATTTTGCCACAATTCAGATTATTTATGTGCCAGATGAGAAGGTGGTGGAGTTGAAAGCCTTAAAGCTTTATATCAATGGCTATCGCGATCGCTACATTTCCCACGAGGAGTCGGCCAATCAGATTTTGGACGATTTCGTGGCCGCCTGCGACCCGCAGGAGGTGACGGTTAAGGCCGATTTTTCTCCCCGAGGCAACGTCCACACGGTTATTGAGGTCCGACATAAGAGAAGGCAAGAGGCAAAAGGCAATAGGCAAGAGTAGGCAAGAGGCAAGAGCAGGCAAATTTGGGTTTTTGCGAAAAACCCGGTTTCTTAAAAATCCTCTGTCGCCCACCAATCCCTACTCTTGCCTCTTGCCTCCTGCCTCTTG
>CAZUCT010000306.1:0-7819 GCA_964619285.1 uncultured bacterium
GACAGCTTTTTATCGCTAAAGCGATTACTACAAACTAACTTATTTTATCCACTAATAAACTATCCGCAATCTCTGGTTTCTTCAATTTTCTAATTCACCCCTCCATGATACACCAGCAACATATAAGCGGCCCCACCAACGACGCCTTTGGTAGTTTCGTAAACTTCAACGCCGCTGGTATTGTAAACGCGATCGCGCTCTACCCAACCCACGCAATGGTCGTGGTTATCGTAAATTTTGCCGTCAGTTCCCGCATATCCTAAATAATCATGGCTGGTATTATAAACCTTTCGCCCGTCAACGGTACCCGCCCAGTCAGAATGAGAACTATCCGCGTGTTTGTAAATCATGCCGTTATTTGCTATGGTCGTATAAACAGAATCATCGGAATAATTCAACCTCTGACTGTCAAAAGCTGCATGATGAGGAAGTTCGCTATAACCCTGACTCCCCAGAGAATACTCGTCATTAAGTTGCTGGTGGCGATAAGCATCCCCAGTTAACCCCTGGGAATAGGAGTCATCCTGTAAATCTGTCAAACCCGACGTCTGGGAGTCGTAAGAATGTTGGTAAAAATTGTCATGGGGCAACCCCAACCCGCCGTGGTGGTCCAAATGTTGCTGCGAGAAATCCTGCCACTGATGGTCGGAATTTAAGTTATCGTGTTGGTTATACCCCAAGTCGGATGAATGTCCCCCCGTATAATCGTCGGAAGTGCCGCTATGGAGAGAGTCGTTATTAAACGGATCGTTCATGGTGTTAGGCTCCAGTTGAGAAGTTATCAACTATTATAGTTCCAACTCCTCTGGGGAGGTTTGCGGAAAAAACAGCATTGAAAAAAACAACCAACCAATCCCATCACCCACCAATAGCCCATCCGTTACATCCTCTGCAAAATCCGCTGCCAACCAACCTTCATCGCCCGCCAGAAACCGGGTTTTTCGCAAAAACCAGGTTTCTTAAGTCTCCTAGCGATCGCCCGCTCTTTGGCACGGGGAGAAATTTTTTGTTAGAATGGAGAACGGGCAGTTTTTAGAGAAAAATTGTCCGACTCTACTATTATAATAGTATGTCTGCGAATAAAAAACAATGAACATCACCCTAAAACCACAACAGGAACAATTCCTTCGAGAAAAACTAAACAGCGGCAAATATGCTACTATCGATGAAGTCATCGCCGAAGCATTTCAACTGCTCGAAGAACGCGATAAAGATTACCAGCAATGGTTGGACGAAACCAAAGAAAAAGTTGCTGCAGGCATAGAGCAAGCAAACCGAGGACAGCTAACCGATGGTAAAGTTGCAATGGCAAGACTGCGAGAAAAACTAAGCCAAGCAAGGGAGCTAATTGCTAGTATTAATATCCCTGGCAATTTCCGGCAATATATGAGTAAGAGTAAGAGTGTGAGTCATAAAATTATCGAGGGGTAAAAATTACAAATATGGGATGCTCCCACCCGGTTTCTTAAGTCTCCAGGGAAAATTATTAATTATCAACCAACCGATACCCCTTGCGGTAAACAGTGTGAATTAACGGCGAGTCTCCCGCCTTTTCAATTTTTCTGCGTAACAAACGGACTTGGGCGGCTAAAACATTGCTGCTGGGTTGCTCTCCTTCTCCCCATAAATATTCATAGATTTGTTGGTGGGTTAATAACTGTCCGGGGTGGCGCATTAAGTATTCTAATAACTGGCATTCTTTCTCCGATAAATTAATCGTTTCTCCCCCGCGATATGCTACCTGATTTTCCGCATCTAATTCTAAATCTCCCACCCGGAGAATATTATTAGCTACTTCTAATTCTAAAGTCGGAGGGCGGCGCAATAATGCCCGAACTCTTGCTAATAATTCCCGCAATTCAAAAGGCTTTACTAAATAATCGTCCGCCCCAGAATCTAAACCTAAAACTCGGTCGTCGATGGTGTCTTTAGCTGTTAGAAATAAAACGGGGGTGTTTTCTTGGCGCGATCGCAACTCCCGGCAAATTTCCAAACCCGCTTTACCCGGCAACATCCAATCTAAAATCAACAAATCGTAATTACCCTTAGCCGCCAATTCGCTGCCCGTTACCCCATCGTCGGCCACGTCAACGCTATAACCCTCCCGAGTTAATGCCAAACTTAAAGGGGTAGTTAATTCTCGTTCGTCATCTACTAATAAAATGCGCATATTTTTGGGAATGGGGAATGGGGTTAGGGGAAAATAATAGAAAGCCAATTATAAAGGAATACGAGTAATGATATCTCGGTATTCCTCGGGCTCGTTTACTTCTGCAATCAGAATTAAGTCCTCTAAAATTTGCCCTATCGCTGCTTTTTTACGCAAGACAAAAATCCCCGGAAGGTGACGATTTTGTGTCAGGTGTTCTGCCAAATGAACGGGCATCGATGTGCGATTATTAGTAACAAGGATAAAGTCATTTATCTCGCACCAAATTAAAATTTCTGGATCTAGAGTGCCTTTGCTAGGAATATTTAGAGGACCAGGATCGCCAATAGCTAAAACAGCTAATTCTGGTAAAAAACGTCGCAACTGTTGTTGGTAAATATGAACGCTTTTATCTAGGAGTATATTCGAGCATTAATATTTTTTTTATCTCCGTTATTTCTGTACTTTTTTGCCTTTAACTGGCGCAATCTAATTACATATTCTGGCGGATTTTCGTCTTGTTCTCTTTCCGACTCTTGGCAATATTTTAACCAATCAGCCATGTATTGAGTAACAAACTCCGGTTCCCGCAAATAATAAAGAATAGTGGCATAAATCTGTTCTAAAGTAATCTGAGGATAAAGTTGATAAATTCCCTCTGGAGATTGGCGGTTATAGAGGTATTCATATAAAATAGTTTCAATGCCAATCCGGGTATTTTTTAAACGGATATCGTTGGGGCTAAGGCAGTTAAAATACTCTTCAAATTGCATAGTTTAATTCTCCTTATTTAAGTTGTAGATTAAAGAACAGGAATAGGGAACAGGCAACAGGTAAAATCTTAACAATTCCCCATTCCCAATTCCCCAGTCGATTAAAATATCAAACTCATCACGCTATCCGCTTCTTCAGCCGCATCAGCAAGCCACTCTTGCATGGCAGGTAAAGCCAAAATGGAATTAGCATAAGTTTTTTCTGCTGACTCTAATTTAACGTCATAAGTGACAAAACGGGAGACCACCGGGGCAAACATGGCATCAACAATCGTGAAATTTCCGAATAAAAAATCTCCTTCGCCACCGTATTTTTGCCGGCATTGACGCCAAATGGTTTTAATCCGTTGGATTTCCGCTTCTACCTCCGGTTTCCTTCCCTCCCCAGGATAGCGACTGTGGCAGTCCATCGGCATATTTTGCCGCAACTGGGGGAACCCAGAATGCATCTCCGCGCTCAAAGAACGAGCGATCGCCCTGGCCTCCAAATTTTCTGGCCATAACCACTTAGCAAACTTTTCTGCGACATATTCGCAAATAGCCAAAGAATCCCAGACAGTCAAATCGCCATCCAATAAAACCGGCAACCGCCCCGTGGGAGAATAGCGGCGAATATCTTTATAAGTGGTGGGAGTGTCTAAAAGGATTTTGATTTCTGAAAAATCAACGCCCGCCTGTTTTAGAGTTAACCAGGCCCGCAAAGACCAGGAAGAATAATTTTTATTGCCAATAACTAGAGTAATTTTGCTCATAATCTATCTGGATAAACGTTTAGAGTTACGCTATTTTTTTCCTTTTTCGCCTATCTTCGCAAAACAAACAAAGAGCCATCCGAACTGTAGTCAGATTTTAAGATAGAATAATATACCACGTCGCTTTGATAATAAAAAGCATCTTTCTCGTATTTCATCCCCACTTTCTCCATCACCCTGCGGGAAGCGAAGTTTTTGGGATTGGCAACGGCAACGATTCTTTCTAAATTCAAGACCTCAAATCCATACCTCAAACTAGCTTTTGCTACTTCGGTGGCTAGACCTAAATTCCAATAAGGTTTATCTAAGATGTAGCCAACTTCTATTTCTGGAGTTTTTTCTAAGAAACACAAGCCGCCATCGCCCAGAATTTTATCTTCATTTTTCCAGGTAATAGCCCACATCCCAAATTGATTTTTTTCCCAACTTTTTAACATCTTCTCTAGGTAATTTTCTACCTGTCCTCTAGTTCTAATTCCTCCTGCATATTTCATCACCTCATACTTGCAATAAATAGCATAAATTTCTTCCACATCCCCTAGAGAAAATCGCCGCAGCAATAACCTTTCCGTTTCAATTTCATACATACTTGTTGCAGTCATTTTCTTGTAGGTCGGGTGGAACGCAGTGGAACCCGACATATTTGTTGGGTTCCACTTCGTTCCACCCAACCTACAAATTAAGGCATTTTTTATTTTGGCGAAGGTATTGTTCAAGAAACCGGGCTTCTTAGATTTAGGATTGCTATATGCTACATTAAACAAAGCTTTGTTAGCACCGCCATTATTGCCATTAGTTTAAATGACAAGTCAACCCTTACAAACCAAAACCGACCAAAATACCAGAACCCGAGAAACCGACTGGGGATTAATCCGACGTTTGGCTTCTTATGCCAGTAACTATAAAAGACTGGTCGCCTTATGCATTTTGTTATTAGTCCCAGTGGCAGTATCCAGGTCCGTTCAGCCCTTCCTCATCGGACAGGCTATTTCCTTGATTAAAGGAGAAGAAGTTTACCAGTTTCTCGAAGGTATGTCAATACCTGGGGGTTTAAGATTTCTGGCCTTTTTATTATTGCTGACCATTACTTTGGGTTTTGGAGTCCAAGCAGTCCAAGGCTATCTGGTACAAAAAATGGGGCAAAACATGACTGCAGACATCAGAAATGATATTTTCGATCGCATACTTGCCCTAGCAGTAAAATTTTTCGACCGGACTCCCGTAGGTAAATTAATTACTCGCCTTACCAGCGATGTCGAAGCTTTGGGAGAAGTATTTTCTACTGGGGCCGTCGGCATTGTTAGCGATTTATTTTCCTTAGTAGCAATTGCAGGTACTATGTTATTTTTGCAATGGCAATTAGGCTTGATGTTGCTGTTAACAATGCTGCCCGTTGCTGCAGTTATTATTTACTTTCAGCAACGATACCGCGAGGCTAATTATAAAGCTAGAGAAGAGCTTTCTATTCTTAACTCCCAATTGCAAGAAAACCTGGTAGGGATTAACGTAGTACAGCTATTTATGCGAGAAAAATTCAACTCGAAAAAGTTTCTAGCTACTAATACTAAATACGTTAAAGCCATAGATAAAACGATTTTTTACGACTCGGCAGTATCGGC
Organism: uncultured bacterium; assembly: GCA_964619285.1. Lineage (GTDB taxonomy): Bacteria > Cyanobacteriota > Cyanobacteriia > Cyanobacteriales > Microcoleaceae > CALKCV01. The sequence continues at coordinate 5,294 of CAZUCT010000306.1, forward strand.
AACTTTGGAATGGATTTCTTTAATCGCGATCGCCGCCGTTCTCTTCGTTGGCGGTAATTTTGTCCTCGAAGATAAACTTACTTTTGGCACTCTTTCTTCTTTTATTTTATACGCTCAATTGTTTTTTGAACCACTGCGACAATTTGCCGATAAATTCACCGCAGTTCAAGCAGGTTTAACTGCCATCGAAAGAGTTAGCGACGTCCTCAACGAACCCATAGAAATTCGCGACCCAGAAGGAGAAAATAGACGCTCCACCGATTCCTTTTTAAACGTTCCCGAATCCCATCTGGGGGAGATTATTTTCGATAACGTTTCCTTTGCTTACAAACCAAACGAATACGTTATTAAAAATCTCAATTTCACCATCAAACCGGGAGAAAAAGTAGCTTTAGTCGGCCCCACTGGCGCGGGGAAAAGTTCGATAATTCGTCTTTTGTGTCGGCTTTACGAAATAAATCAAGGCAAAATTATCGTTGACGGCATCGACGTTCGCGACTTGCCCCAAGCAGAATTAAGGCGACATATCGGCGTAATTCTCCAAGACAGTTTTCTCTTTTCTGGAGATGTTAAAACTAATATTTCTCTGGGGGAAAGTTATTCTTTTAACGAAATTAGAAACGCCGCCGAAAGAACGAATGTTGCCAGGTTTATCGAACAATTGCCAGAAGGTTACGATACTCAATTACGAGAAAGGGGCACTAATCTTTCTGGAGGTCAAAAGCAGTTATTAGCATTTGCCCGAGTCGCCATTCGCAACCCGAAGATTTTGGTACTCGACGAGGCGACTGCCAGTCTGGATGTGGGCACCGAAGCTTTAATTCAAGAAGCGTTAGACCGACTTTTGGCCGAACGAACTGCGATTATTATCGCTCACCGACTTTCTACTATTAAGAATGTCGATCGCATCTTAGTATTGAAGCGGGGAGAAATTGTAGAATCTGGCAGTCACGAAGAGTTATTGCGCCTAGACGGCACTTATGCCAGTCTGTATAAATTACAGATGTTAGGTTCGTAGTCCCGCTCGTAGTAATCGCTTTAGCGATAGAGATCGGACTTGCATCGCTAAAGCGATTACTACAAACATAAAAAAAAACTTCCCAAAACCCCCCACAATTTGACAAATTCGTGTTAATCTTAGAATAATGGAAAAGGTGGGCGTCGATAGGGTACGATGGCCCTTTTTTTTAACAAGAGAAAGTACAGCAGTGAATATTGAACCAGACGTTCCTATAGTAACTCAATTGGCTGGTTCTGGACAGCTAAGAGATTTAAGAAGAAATCCCAACTTTAAGGGTGTCGATATTAACTTTTTGCTAACCTTAACTCCCAACCAATTAGAAGAAATGCTTGGGAATGAACAAATAGATGCAAAGACCTACAAGCAAATTTTCAAAGCTTTTGAAGGTCGCGATTTAGGAAAAAGAGGTAAAAACAAATGAACTCAAAATCTAGGATTCAGATTTCTATCGAATATAAACTCGTCGATAATAGCTGCTGGGAATCTTTAGAGCTAACAGCAGATGAATATTTCGATCTCGAACCCGACGAACGAGCAGAATTAGATTCGATTCCAAAATACAATCATGCCCTCGATTATCTTAACCTAGAAAGTCAACGCATTTCTGCCACGAAAATTAGTTTAATCGACGAAAATATGGCAGCAAAAAGATTAATAGTCGAGAAATTTTGGAACGGAGGAAAAAACAGATTAATAGAAAGAACTGACGCTGGCAAAAATCCTTACTGGGAAACTATTTTAGAAGTTCTAGTTAGCGAAAAACCGCCTTTGTGGGAAATTATCAGAATCGGAAGGGAAAAGGGAATTATGACACCTTGGTATCATGGTTTTATTGAGGATAAAAATGATGGTACTCAGAAAGAAGTTTTAATTGATGTAGAGCGTTGATGGGAAATTATTAGATATTAACGCGCGATCGCTCTTTTTAACTCCCCTCAAAAAAGGCCCGATAATTCCCCAAAAAAAAACTTCCCAAAACCTCCACAATTTGACAAATTCGTGTTAAGCTAAGGATAATGGAAAAGGTGGGCGTCGATAGGGTACGATGGCCCATTTTTCATTTTTTAAGCTGCAACTAACAACCTCGCTAATATGTCGATAAAACTGGATTTGTTACCAAAGAGTTTGCCGGTTAGCAACGGATGTTGAAGGGACGAGTGCGGATGGGTTAACGATGGGTGAAATAGATTAATTGGTTGTTTTTTTCAATCCCGTCACCCAGCAGAAACCGGGTTTTTCCAAAAAACCCGGTTTCTTAAATCTCTCGGGGGCTTTCGCATTCGGACAGCAAAATTTATGTTTTTTATCAACAGTTAACGCCTGAATGTTTCTGCCCCAACAGCTTTTTATCGCGCTCCGCGATTACTACAAACTAACTTATTTTACCAACCAACAACCCATCCGCACTCGTCCCTTCAACATCCGCTGCTAACTAACCTTTTTCGCCCGTCAGAAACCGGGTTTTTCCAAAAAACCCGGTTTCTTAAATCTCTCGGGGGCTTTCG
>CAZUCT010000307.1:0-7805 GCA_964619285.1 uncultured bacterium
TCGCTGCCGTTACAGCCTGGAACTTTTGGATTAATTTAAAGTTAAACTGGCGAGTAACAGAAATAGATAAATAAATCCTCTAAAAGTGGGAGGTAAAAACTAGGTGAAAGTTTCTATTATAGCTAGCGATCTATCCAGCAGCGGAGCGGGGAGATGGGGAGGCGCAGTCCGCCCTTTTTTACTATCTCAAGCTTTGCAAAAGATAGGATGCGAGGTAGAAATATTAGGGTTTATTGATGAAGATTCACAGGTAAATATTAGTCAAACTCAAGTGCCGATAATTGCTATTCCCAGTAAAAAATACTATCCCCAATTTATGTTTTCTGCCCAAAAACTACTACAAAAAATCACCGGAGATATTATTTATGCTTACAAACTCAAACCTAGCAGCTTGGGTTTAGCTCTTTTGAAAAAAAGGCAAACTGGTTGCCCGGTATTTTTAGATATAGACGACTGGGAATTAAGCTGGCATGGAGGAGATAATTGGAAATATCGCCCCAGCGTGAAACAATTTGCTAGAGATGTTTTGAAACCAGAAGGGGCATTGAGACAACCAGATAATCCCATTTATTTAAAGTGGATAGAAAAGTTTGTTTCCAAGGCGGATATGGTTACTCTACACAATCAATTTTTGCAAAAACGCTTTGGTGGGGTTTATTTACCCAACGGCAAAGATATCGATTTGTTCGATCCGGGGAAGTACGATTCAGAAGTCAGTAGAGAGCGTTATGGTTTAAAAGATTATAAAATTTTAATGTTTCCCGGTGCCCCCAGACCTTATAAAGGAGTAGAAGATGTTTTAATAGCATTAGAAGAACTAAATCAACCAAATTTAAAGTTAGCGATCGTAGGCGGAAGTCCTTACGACGATTACGATCGCCAATTGAGCGAACAATGGGGAAAATGGATTATTAAAATGCCTAAATATCCACCGACGGAAATGCCAGAAATTGTCGCGGCGGCTCATATAATAGTAGTTCCTCAAAGAGATAATCCGGCTGCCAAGGCGCAGTTTCCCTTAAAATTAACCGATGGAATGGCTATGGCAAAACCGATTATAGCGACCAAAGTGGGAGATATTCCCGAAATTTTAGGGGATACTGGTTATTTGGTAGAGCCGAGTTCCCCACTTCAACTAGCTGAAAAAATTCAATGGATATTTGAAAATATGGAAACAGCCCAGGAACAAGGAATTAAAGCTAGGGAAAGATGTGTCAAAAATTATAGCATCGAGAGGATGGCATCAATATTATCAGATTTAATTGCACGCCTAAGAAAACCTTAGTAAAACTGGTATAAAACCAAAAATTTGTTTCTAAAATAGCTGCTTTATTTTTGATTCAATACTAAATTACCCAGGAATAATTAATGTCGGCCAATAAGCTACTAATCAAGTTTGCCAAAAAATACCCTGTTAGAATTATTGCCACCATAATTCTTGGCTTTTCCGGTGCTTTATTTAATGGAGTAAGCACCACCTTAATCGTACCAATTATTCTAAATGTATTGGGTCAAAAACAAGACTTAACAGGTGCGCCTCCCCTGATTCAAAATCTTATGTATCCTTTTGAAGGGCTACCGGAAAATTATCGCCTGCCTTTAATGACAGGAGCGATTTTATTGGCTATTATTTTAAAAAACCTGACCAATTATATTAGAAGTTTAGTTTCTAGTTCCTTGACCCGCGCTTTAACTGCTGACATGAGAGAATCGGGATTGCGGTTATTATTAGAAGTAGATTTAGATTACTATTCAAAAACCAAAATAGGGGATCTAATCAACCGACTTGGTGGAGAAATGGGAAAAGCATCAAGTACAATTAGCGCATACACGGGAATGTTAACAACATCAATTACTATTTTAGTATTTGTGGGTATGCTGGTAGCAATTTCCTGGAAACTGACATTGGCAGCGACATTTTTGCTGTTAATCGTAACAGGGATAAATCAGATAATAGTCAACCGTTCTAAACGATTTGGTAAAATGCTATCGCGGATGTCGAGAAGTTATTCTATCAAGCTATTAGAAGTTCTAAATGGAATTAGACTGGTAAAGGGAACGGGAAATGAAGAAAAAGAATACAAGCTACTAAGTAAGTTAATACGCGATCGCGAAAAAGCTGATTTTGATACCCAGGTAAATTCCGCAGCAATTGGACCAATAAATGAGGTAGTAAATATTTCTGTTATTCTAGTATTAGTAATACTAGGAAAAACATTTTTGCAGGCTCAAATATCAGCTATGGCCACAGTTCTGTTGACATATTTATTTGTCTTGTTTAGAACTCTGCCTTTGGTTTCTGGTTTAAATGGCTCCCGCAGTCAAATAGCAAATAAGGCGGAGGCAGTGGCAATTGTCAATGACTTTTTAAGGCGGGATAATAAAAATTTTATGAAAAATGGTACGGTAGAATTTAAGGGATTAAAGGAGGAAATTCATTTTAATAAAATATCTTTTGCTTACCCAGGCCATGAGGACTTAGTTCTGGAGGATATCGATCTACAGTTGCCTCGGGGAACTACTCTAGCTTTAGTGGGAGGTTCTGGTTCGGGAAAATCAACATTAGCAGCTTTATTACCCAGGTTTTACGATCCTAACCAAGGTTGTATTACCATAGATGGAAAGGATTTACAGGAGTTCGATCTTAAAAGTATCAGAAGCGCCATGGGAATAGTTAGCCAAGATACTTTTTTGTTCAATGCTTCGGTTCGTTACAATCTGGCTTATGCCAAGCAAGATGCCACAGACGAGGAAATTATTGAAGCTGCTAAACGAGCTAATGCTTATGAATTTATTGAAAATTTGCCCAAGGGATTAGATACTAATATAGGCGATCGCGGCGTGTTATTATCGGGAGGTCAACGCCAGCGAATTTCCATTGCTAGAGCCTTAGTGCAAAATCCTGAAATACTAATATTAGATGAAGCTACCAGCGCCTTAGATACAGTTTCAGAACGTCTAGTTCAAGAAGCAATTGAAGAACTCAGTCGCGAAAGGACAACTTTAGTTATTGCCCACCGTCTTTCCACTATTCAAAAAGCAGATAAAATTGCTGTTTTAGAGCAAGGACGAGTTGTGGAACTAGGCACCCATGACGAACTACTGGCAGAAGGCGGGCAATATGCCCGTCTATATACCATGCAATTTGCTGATGAAGCAGCTCGCGATCGGGCTATCATTAAAAGCTCCTACGATGTCCGCAGTCGTCTAAACCCCATGATTGGCTTTCTCCAATTACTTGCAGACGATATGATAGAGGACAAAGAAGAGCGCGAAGAATTACTTAACGAGTCATATCGCTCTGCCACTAATATTCTTGACAGTTTAGAATTTATCGAACAGAGCGTTAAGCTACGGCTAAATAAAAGGTAAAAATATCTGCTTGAGGATAACCCGATTATGTCCAAACATTATATTTTTTTTACGAAACGAGTACTGCCTCAACCAAACGTAGCTAGTTTAGTCCAAGTGGTTCATTCAGCTAATGCCGCTGCTAATTTGGGTTACTCAACGGTTTTAGTTTATAGGCGTAAAGAAACTGGCAGTTTTAACCCTCTTGAATTTCTGAGTCCTTTTCAAATCCAAAAACCAGAAACTCAGCTAGTTCAATATTATAATATTCAAGAAAAACTTAAAGTATCTCCTTTGCCCGCCCCATGGCCCATTGACGCTAAATGGGGCGGTAAATTGACTAATTTTACCACTATTGCATTAAAATATTATTTCCCAATTCATATTCTTCGTCAAACAAGAATTGTCCATACTATCGATTGGGGTTTTGTCCAAGTTGCCATTAAATCTGGAGTGCCAGTAATCTACGAACAGCACCACTATGCCGATCGCAATTTTCCCCCAGAAATAGTTCGCTCTCCCCTATTTCAAATCGCAGTAACAGTTGCCGATAATGTTAAAGAAAGCATGATAAAAAAGGGAATGCCGCCAGAGAAACTCATTAAACTTCATAACGGTTTTAATCAGTTATTTCTCAACAGACACGAAGTAGCAGCAGCAGAATGGCGTCAAAAACTTCTAAAAGACAAAAGGCAGCATTTAGTAGTCTATTCGGGAGGACTTTATCCATTCAAAGGCGTAGATATGCTCATCGATGTTGCTCAAGAATTACCGTTAATTCAATTTGCATTTGCAGGTGGCGTTGAATCTCAAGTAAAAGAATACCAACAGCAAGCAAGAGAAAAGCAAGTTAATAACGTTAACTTTCTCGGTTATCTACCCCAAAATCAAGTTGCTAGTTTGCTGCAAGCTGCTGATGTTTTAGCTCATCCTCATTGCCTGACTGAAGCTGCGACTTTTACATCTCCTTTAAAGTTTTTTGATTATATGGCATCGGGAACTCCGATCGCAGCCACAGAAATTCCCCCCTTAATGGAATTTAAACCATCAAATATAGCTGTTGCTTGGTGCGAACCAGATAATCCAATGCTATTTGCTAGGTGCATCGAACGAGTTTTGTCAACCTATCCCAGGAAACTTGAAGGATATTCACAAACTATTGAATTTGCTAGTCAGTTTTCTTATGAAAATCGGATTAATAGGATTATGAGCTATGTTGATGAATCTATGCTTCCAGAGAAAGTAATTTAATGACTCAAAAATTGATAGAAAGCTTTGACAGAGTTACGATAGAAGTAAAATCAGTAAAACCCAGAATAAACGAGACTTTCAAATAGTAAGTCTATAGGGTGGAATTAGGGAAAATTTAAGGATAAAAATGTTAGTAATATCAGCTAAATCAGGTCAACTAGGAAACAGGCTCATTCTCTTTGCTCATTTTATCTCCTTTGCAATAGAGAATAAGCTTACCGTACTTAATCCAGCATTTGCAGAATACGCTGAATATTTCCAAGGAACTGCTAAAGATTTATTGTGTTGCTATCCTCCTCCTTTGGTTAAGATACCAGCTAATAAATATTTGCGGGAAAAATATTATAAATTTAATGGCATTATTAGAGACACGCAATGGTTTTCTATCGAAACAATATCGAGAGATAAACCATTTTGCTGGAAATATTATCAAGATAATAGCAGAGGAAAATTAGTATTTTTTACAGGGTGGTTATTGAGAGACGGTTGGTTTGTAGAAGACCTGAAAAAGTTAAGGAAGCACAGAAATCAGATTAGGGAATACTTCAGACCAATGAAAAAGTATCAAGTTAATGTAGATAATTTAATGTCTAAGCTTAGAAGTGATGCTAATGTTGTAATTATAGGGGTGCATATACGTCAAGGTGATTACCATCAGCATCAAGACGGGAGATACTTTTACACAAGCGAACAATACGCAGAAAAAATGGCATCATTAGACCTCTCCAAAAATTACGATTGTGAGCCTTTAATACCAAGGGTTTCATCATCTTTTCTGGAGAGGTTTAGTTAAAGAACTATTTCCAGACAAACAAGTGAAATTTTTGATTTGTTCTAACGTAGAACAAGAGAGTCAATTCTTAAAGAAATTTGATTATGTAAGAGGAAGCAATCACTTGATAGAAGATATGTATTCTTTAAGTCAATGCGACTACATAATCGCACCTCCTAGTACTTTTACTATGTGGGCTTCATTTTACGAAGATAAACCGCTCTATATGATTATAGATATTAATAAACAAATTGAATTAAGTGATTTTGTGTGTTTTGATGAATGGAGAGGCATTTTTTATTCCCACGATGATTGGAGTAAAAATTATTGGGAATGGACGCATTAAAAATATTAATAACAAGGTCTTAAAGAAGAAAATTGACAAACATAACCAACAATGTGAAGAATATGGAAAAAGGATTTATTACAATTTTAACAGGTATGTATTCTTTCCAAGACTGTATTCATTTTCTAGCGGCAGTCAGGAAGTTTCATAAGGAACCTATAATAATTTTGATAAATCGGGTTCCTAAAGTTCTATATCCCTTACTCAAAGCTCCAGGAAATATCATACTAAAACCAGCACCAGAGAATAAGAATCCGGTTTTAGCCTCTCGATTAGCTAAATTAGCTTTGTATCAAGAATCTCCTTTCCAAAAAACTATCTATATGGATGCTGATATATGTTTGCTAGAAAAAATTGACGAGGTTTTTAATTATCTAAATGAAGTAGATTTTTTAGTAACAGAGGATGTTCAACCAGCAATTGCCAAAGCTTCAAATTTGTTAAGAGTTAAACAGGAGATATTGCCCACACTCCAATCAGTAGGTCTACCTCTAAAAGAAAATAGCATTCAATACAATAGTGGATTCATAGCATTTAGAAAAAGTAAGAAAAATGAAATTTTCTTCAAATCTTTTAAGAAAAATTTTGAGATTGTTGCAGCTAACCAAGATGTATTATTATTAAGAGACCAAGGAGCTTTTGCAGCAGCAATGGTAGAAGTAGAACCCCAAGTAAAAGTTTTACCTCCTACCTATAATTTTTTAGATAAGTGGAAAAAAAGTTATCAAGTTAACGAATCAATAAAAGTTTTGCATGCAACCTATCCTTACCGTCCCCAGTATGCTAAAAATATTACTCGCACACTTGACACCAGAATATTTGATAAAGTAGCCAAATATCTATTGCCAAATCAAGTAAAAAACCCTTGGCGAAAAAGATAAAATCAGATTTGAAGTAAGTTAAGATATACATTGAAAAGTACTGAAAGAGGTAAACAAAATGAGTGAAAAAATCGTCGGCATGATTACCAGTTACCCGAGTGCCAACCAAACTGATTGGTTGTGGCAACAAAGTCCTCATAATTTTGGCAAGTGGGGTAATATTGCCATGCAGGCAACTGCCGAAAATCCAGACTTTTTATTAATGTATCAGTTTGATTTTAATAAACCCCAAAAAAAGCTATCGTTGCGAGAACGCTTGCGGCAGTTGGGCCAACCCAAGAAACAGGAACCAGATCTTAGAGAAAAGTTTCGAGGAGTGCCTAAAGAACGCATTATTTATCTCCGTCGAGAACCACCTTTAGAGAAAGTAGTTCCCAAAGCAAAATACAATTACCAACAAGCTCAAACTTACTGCGATTATGTCTCCGGTCCCGATAATTTTGCCCCCATACCAGATTATATGTCGGCGATTTGGTATCATCAAAATTCTTTTCGCGAACTTAATGAAATGGAACCCCCGCCAAAAGAGCGTTTTTGTTCTTGGATTACTTCCGGGATTAATCGCAGCGAAAACCACCAGTGTAGATTGGATTTTTTAAAAATGATGCAAGAAAGAGGTGTAAAATTCGATCTATATGGCAGGAATTTACCTAAATGGTCGAAGTCTAAAGGTCAATTAAATAATAAATGGGGGGGCATGGCACCTTATTATTACAATTTGGCAGTTGAAAATTATGCCGAAAACGATTTGTATGTTAGCGAAAAACTTTGGGATTCTTTATTAGCTTGGTGTTTGCCGATTTATTATGGTGGGCCGGCGGCGGATAAATTGTTGCCTAAAGGGAGTTTTCTCCGGTTGCCAAGTATGGATGAAAAAGGTTGGAAATATATTCAAGAAGTGACGACTACTCCCGATGCTTGGCATGAAGCAAAAGAGGCGATCGCTGAAGCCAGAAAAATTATTTTGCACGAATTAAATCTGCTGGCATGGCTAGACAATTTAATTAAAAATCGTTAGAAATCAATTAAGTTACTGGAAAGCCAAAAGTTATTCTTAAAAATGACATTTTTCAGAGAAATGCCAGCTAATCACTAGACTAGAAAAAAGTACAAGGAACGCCAAAATAAACTTGTAAAATATTGAAAAAAAAATATGGATGGAATTTGTACTCTTGCCAACGATAAAGTTTACGACCAATTGGTT
>CAZUCT010000308.1:0-7796 GCA_964619285.1 uncultured bacterium
ATTGTTCGTAGTAATCGCTTTAGCGATTGTTCGTAGTAATCGCTTTAGCGATTCCCAATTCCCAATTCCCAATTCCCCATTCCCCATTCCCAATTCCCAAATGACTATTTGGCGCTTAATTCCGCCCTTAGAGGTGGAGGGAAATTTACAGATGGCGATCGACGAGTGGTTGCTGGAGGAACATCGGCGTTTGAGGATACCGCCAACCCTGAGGTTTTATACTTGGCAACCGATCGCTCTTTCTTTGGGCTACCACCAGAAGCGCTTCCCGGATTTTTGGCAAGATTTGACTTGGCGAGGTACTAAATTAGAGTTAGTGAGGCGACCTAGTGGGGGGCGAGGAGTTTTGCATCAGGGAGATTTAACTTATGCTGTGGTGGTGTCGGGTGTTGGTGGGAGTCGGATGGCGGCTTATCGAAGGATTTGCGAGTTTTTAATTGAGGGTTGGCGATCGCTCGATGTAGAATTAGTTTACGGCGATGCGGGCAGGGGCTATATTCATAACCCTAATTGTTTTGCTACTGCCACCGGGGCGGATTTGGTTTTGCCTAACGGGGTTAAGTTAATCGGTAGCGCTCAATTGAGGCGCGATCGCTCGATTTTACAACACGGTTCGATTTTGTTGGAACCGGATTTAGATTTATTTGCTCAAGTCTTTGGCAAGGAAGCGCCAGGAGAAGTGTTGGAAAGTTTGCAAAAGTTGTCTCCAAAGATAAACGCGACGGGAGAAACTTTGAGGACGATGGTTGTAGAAGCGTTGGTGGCGGCGGCGGGGCGATGTTTTGGGGTTGAGTTTGCGGTGGAACCTTTGTCGGAGAAGGAGTGGGAGGCGATTTTTCGCCGCCAACCGTAGAACAGGCATCCTGCCTGTTCGGGCACTTTGCCCGTTCGCCAAAAAAAAGGATGCGTCTAACTGACACATCCTCTTTTTTTTACAGCAATTAGCAATTAACAATTAGCCATTAACGGTCTGCCGAATACACGGGCGGGGTACCAAAAACTTGAGTCCAGTAGTGTTTGTAGTTAACGCTGCCGCGATCGCTCCCTAAGTAATAATAACCTACTCCTATTTCTTCGACATCGGGGGCGAGTATATTTGCCCGGTGTCCGGGACTCTCCATCCACGCTTGTACCACCGTTTCTGGGGTGAGAAAACCTGCGGCAATGTTTTCGGCTGCTACGGAGTATTGATAACCTTCTCGGGTCATTCGGTCCCAAGGTTCCGAACCGTCTAAGGCGATGTGGTCGAAATAGTCTTGCATTGCCATGTCTTGACTGTGATGGAGGGCTACTTGGTTGAGGACGAGATTGAGCTTGACTGGTTGTAAACCATATTTAGCCCTTTCTTTGTTGGTGAGTTCCACTACGCGGTCTATAAAGTAGCGATCGGGACTGCGGTTAGAAATGCCGAGGCGGGACATTAAGTTCCGGTTTGCCATGAGGCGATCGCGAAGGGTTGCGGATGCAACATCGCTCGTTTCCGTTGCCGCTTCCTCTTGGGAGGAGGTTTCTATTTCCGCTGCCGTAGCTTTATTTTCGGAGAGAGCGCCTCCGCAGAAGAAGCAGGCTATAACTAGAAATAAGGAGGCGATCGTAGTCGATTGAAATTTTCCTAGCAACAGTTTAATAATGTTGGTTTTAGCTGTTAGTTTATTGTAAGTCATATTTTTTACCCCTCTTAGCTTGTTTTTTTAGCCTTTAGCTTTCTCTTTATAGTTCGGAAGTATTGGCTTGTTTTTCCGGAGAAAAAACTAATTGTTTTAGAAATAAATTCTTAAACTAGCACTAACATCAAAAACTAGAAAAATCCATTAATTAGTGTGCGCTTCGTTAGCTGTCACACTGTCTTTTAATAGCGATTAACAGCCTTTTACGGTAGTTAACAGGCATCAAACAGGAAGATGTCGCTGATAAGGAAGTTAGGGTAAATAACACCCTACAATTAACTCCGTTCGTAGTAATCGATGAGCGCGATTGAGACCTATAAATCGCGCTCATCGATTACTACGAACAGCCATTACCTAGAAAAAATCTCTTAAAACCGCAAACTTTATGCAATCAAATCTTAACGGTCCGTCGCCAGATACTCTTTTTCCCATACCAGGAATTGAAAGAGTTTGTTATTTAAAAAACATCATCAAAAATCCTAATATAATAGTTGGAGATTACACCTATTATGACGATTTTGAGAATCCAGAAAACTTTGAAAAAAACGTACTTTATCATTTTGATTTTATCGGCGATAAACTGATTATCGGCAAATTTTGTTCCATCGCTGCCGATGTCAAATTCATAATGAATGGAGGAAATCACAGGACTGATTGGCTGACAAATTATCCTTTTCCCATTTTTCAAAACGGTTGGGAAATTGCCATGCCCGAGGAATGGCCGGATAAAGGAGATACGATTATCGGTAACGATGTTTGGCTAGGTTATAATGCGACAATTATGCCGGGAATTAAAGTAGGAGATGGTGCGATTATCGCCACTAATTCTGTGGTGACAAAAGACGTTCTACCTTATGCAGTGGTAGGGGGAAATCCGGCAATAATTATTAGAAAAAGATTTGACGAGGAAACGATTAATAAACTTTTAGAAGTTCGGTGGTGGGATTGGGATATTGAAAAGATTACTGCGAATTTAAAAACGATTTGCAGCGGCGATGTCGATGGTTTGATAAAATTGGCAAATTAAAAATAAATAAATCTCAGAAACCCGGTTTTTTAGAAAAACAGATTTCAGAAACCCGGTTTTTCTAAAAAACCGGGTTTCTAGATTGTTAAAAAGGGATTTCTTCATCTTCATCGTTTTTTATGCCGTCGCCTAAAGCATTTTGAGCTTGTTTAATCTTGGCAAACAAAGAGGAACGAGAAGAGTCTTTTTTTGCAGTTAATTTCTCTAAATTGTATTTGGTTTTAATCTCGTTCAATAACTCTTTAGGCATCGGTTCTGAGGGGGCTTGAAAATCTTTTGCCGTAACTACTGGCACTCTGGGTCCTAATTTTTCGACGGGCATATCGGGCAGTCTAATTAAGAAATATTCCCGGGGTCGCCTGACGTATTCGGCTTTATTATCGATTTCTTCTAAAATAGCTGCCACTTGAGAAACATCGTGTTGGGAAATAGCAACTCTAATTTCGATATCGTTTAAAGGGATTCCTAATTTTTCGGCTTTGGCTAAAATTTCTGGAGGAATATGAGAGTCCATTGGCGGATTAATTGCCGCCGACATTTCTGCTAAGGCTTTTTTTACTGCTTCTTTAGCAGCTTCTATTGTTTGATAATGGGTGCCGTCATTTGCGGAACTATCGCCAATAATTACTTGCAGTTGGTTGGCGACATCGATTAATAATTTTCTAGCTTCGTTAAGGCGATCGTAATTCATATTTTTGGGAATGGGGAATGGGGAATGGGGAATGGGAGAGAGTTTCAGATAAAAGATTTTTAACAATCAATTTAGGATTGCTTTATTATCTTAGGAAACTAAAAATTATTCCGGGGATGCTCTAAAATACGAAAGAACGAAAAACTAACATCTTGCCTGTTTTGAAGGGGAGACAGCAACCCAGATATTCTAGTTCGGGGATTAGCCGGACAGAGGTATGGGGGAGGTTGCCTCCGGATTGTCGCAAGAAAGGTGCAAAATATAAAAAAAGACTAAAATTGATTTCTCAATGAAACCTACTCCCAAGCGAACCACCAGAAAACTCCCAAACCGAAGTCGGTTATTAAATAGCCTGCTAACTGCCATTTTGACAATAGTGGCTAACCCCTTGCTGTGGAAACAACCGCCAGCATCGGCGGCAACTGGGGCCTATTGTCGCCTGTCGCCAGAAGCGATCGCCCAAAAAGAAAACCTCCGCCAAGCTGCCCTGGGCGGCAACCCCCAAGCAGAAAAAGAGTACAAAGACTTATTAATCCAACAGGCCCGAGAGGTGGGCAACTGTCGGCTGCGAACCTGGCCCAGAACTCAAGCAATTTGGTTGCGACTCTATCCCTGCGATGCCCGCCCCGGAGAATTAAACCGCCTCATGGACGATATTGTTAATAAGGGCTATAACGAGGTTTACATCGAAGTTTTTTACGACGGTCAAGTTTTACTGCCTGCCAATAATAACCCCACCGTCTGGCCCTCGGTCATCCGCAATGCCGGTCCTTATAATGACGTGGATCTATTAGCTCAAGGTTTGGCTGCCGCCCGAGACAGAGGTTTGAAGGCTTATGCTTGGCTATTTACGATGAATTTCGGCTATACCTATTCTCAAAGAAGCGATCGCCAAAATGCCCTCGCCCGCAATGGGGCCGGTCAGAGAACTATAGATGTGGTTCCAGACAATAAAGATTTACAAGACCAACTCGGAGAAAGTCACGCCTTCCATACTTTTGTAGATCCCTACAGCCCCGAAGCGCGACAAGATTATGCGACATTGGTAAATGAGGCTGTCAAGCGCCGACCGGAAGGGGTTTTATTTGACTACGTTCGCTACCTCCGAGGAACTGGGGAAGCATCGGTGGCGAGTAATGTTAAGGATCTATGGATTTACGGCGAATCGTCCCAACAGGTATTATTGCAGCGGGCAAAAAACGATAAAGGCAGGGAGTTAATCCGGCGGTTTTTGGACAAAGGATATATTACCTCCAACGATGTCTCGGAGGTAAATCGACGTTACAGCAACCAAGACAGTCCTCTTTGGCCAACGGTTTATTCCCCCACTACCACCGCTTCTGCCGAACCTACGTCAGTCAGTCGCGGGAGTTTGCTGGAGCAACTTTGGCAACTTAGCGTCGCCCATGCCGCCCAGGGAGTTTTGGATTTTCTGTCTTTGGCGGTTAAACCGGTTCAGAGAAGAGGTATGTCGGCAGGGGCGGTATTTTTTGCTGGTGGTAACAACATAATTCGCGATAAGGGTTTTGATTCTCGGTTGCAACCTTGGGATCAATTTCCTGCGAATATAGAATGGCATCCAATGGCTTATGCTGTTTGCGGGGAAAACGACCCGAGTTGTATCATCTCTAAGGTTGAAAGAGTTTTGCAGATGGCACCGGCGGGTACGAACATTAAACCGGCCCTCGCTGGTGTTTGGGGTTCGCCTATTACTAATCGTCCTTCTCTAGAAGTTCAGATGCAGGCCCTCCGTCGGGCGGCGCCTCAAATTGACGCTGTGAGTCATTATTCTTATGGGTGGCAGGAGATAGAAGCTACGCGATCGCGCAAGTCTTGTCGTCTGTAGTTAGAGTGGGCCTGTGAAACCCGGTTTTTTCAAAAAACCGGGTTTCTGAGATACCAGCAAGCACTAGAACTGGCCATCAATGTCAGTGTTTCAAGTTGATGGCCAATTTATGGTCGTGGCAAGCCTGGGAAGATAATAAGATAGAATCGAAAAACTGGAAATACAGTCCCTTTTACCAGTTTTGAGTGTAAATCTGGGCCTTAGAGCAAAAGGAAAAAGTATGACGAACGAAAATATGCCACCCCAAACAGAAATAGCCCCGCCAGTAATGGAGTTGAATTCGGATACTTGGGACGAAGAAGATAACGACATCGAGACAGAAGAAGAAGAGCCAATTATTATCGAGGCCTTCGATCCGAACTTGATCAAAGTTGAAACTAGGCCGATGACTATCGATTTAGTTTTATCTAGGATAGCCCACGAAGAATTAGATTTAGCTCCCGACTTCCAGCGTCAAGCGGGTATCTGGACTAATTCTGCTAAAAGCAGACTCATAGAATCTATCCTAATTCGCATTCCCCTGCCAGCATTTTATATGGATGCGACTAATGAAGATAGGTGGTTAGTTATCGATGGGTTGCAAAGGTTAACTGCGATGAAACAGTTTGTTTTGGATAAAGACCTAACCTTAAAAGGATTAGAATTTCTACCCCAACTCGAAAATAAAAGTTACGACGAATTACCTCGAAATTTCCAGAGGCGAATTTTGGAAAGTTTGCTGACGGTTTATGTCATCGAAAAAGGCACGCCTCCAGAAGTAAAGTTTACGATTTTTAGAAGGATAAATCGCGGCGGTTTGCCCCTATCGCCCCAGGAACTTCGCCACGCCTTAAATCCTGGTAAGGCACCAAAGGTTTTGGCAACTTTGGCAGATTCGGAAGAGTTTAAAGAGGCAACGGGGATTAGGGATTGGCGGAAAAAAAGGATGGTAGATCGCGAGTTTGTTTTGCGATTTTTAGCTTTCAATATTACTCATTATCAGAATTACAATTCTAAGAGTTTAGATGTGTTTTTGAACGATGCAATGGTAGAAATAAATAAAATGTCAGATGCAGATATAGTTGTATTGGAATCTAAGTTTATTAAGGCGATGAGTGCGGCTAACGAAATTTTTGAGAAATTTGCTTTTCGCAAGCGAGAAAAAGACGATTTAGAGAAGAAATATTCGATTAATAAGGCTTTGTTTGAGGCGTGGTCGGTGAGTTTGGGAAATTTAACGGAAGAAGGGATAAAGAGTTTGATAGAAAGAAAGGAGGTTTTGAGCGATCGCTTTATTAATTTAATGGCGGATGATGAAGATTTTCAAGCTGCTATTTCTCATGGAACTAGCACTATTGGCAAGGTTAAATATCGCTTTAATAAAATCGAAAATTTAATAGAAGATTTATTGTCGCTGCCAGGATAATCTGGAGTTAAACCTACTGTTTGATAACCGAAAATGATGGTAAAAATTAAGTTATGCGGTGCATCTCTAATCGTCTTATTGGGATGTGGAATTGGTAATCCTTCCTTGGTTAGCGAAACGGGTCAAAATGTAATTGATTCTCCAGCTTATGAGTTGGCAAACAGTTACTTGAAGAAAACTCCGGCCAGGGCGATCGCTCCTAATTTAACCCTCGAAGAAGCTAAAGCAATTCAACAACAATTCCTCACAGAAATTAGTAAAGAATTAGGTCCGGTAGTAGGTTATAAAGCTGGATTAACTAGCGAAACTGCCCAGCAACAATTTAACGTTTCTCAACCGTTATTAGGAACTTTATTCCAACAAATGCTGCTGCCAAACGGTCAAATTATCTCGCCTCAGTTTGGCAGTCGCCCCATGAGTGAAGGAGATTTAATGGTAAGGGTTGGCAGCGAGGAAATTAATAATGCTAAAACTCCTCAAGAAGCATTAGCGTCTCTGGATGCCGCGATTCCTTTTATTGAGTTAGCAGATTTAGTTTATAGTCAAGATGTTAAATTAAATGGGCCGGCTATTTTGGCGATTAATGTTGGTGCTAGATCTGGAGTTATTGGCGAACCTATTCCTTTATCTGCCACGGAAGAATGGGAGAGTCGTTTAAATAATTTTACTTTGGAAATAGTGGATGCCGATGGCAAAGTTTTAGGGACGGGAAAGGGGAGTAATTTATTAGGAAATCCTTTAAATGTGGTGTTGTGGATAAGGGATAGTTTGCGGGCGGAGGGGAAAGAATTAAAGAAAGGAGATTTGTTATCTTTGGGAACCATTACGCCGATGATGCCAGTGAAACCAAATACTTCTATTAAGGCGCGATATACGGGTTTTAAACCCGATGAAACGGTAGAGATTTTTGTAGTTTTTGAGGAGTAAAGTTCGTAGTAATCGCTTTAGCGATAAAAAAGCAAGTTCGTAGTAATCGCTTTAGCGATAAAAAAGCAAGTTCGTAGTAATCGCTTTAGCGATAAAAAAGCAAGTTCGTAGTAATCGCTTCAGCGATAAAAAAGCAAGTTCGTAGTAATCGCTTCAGCGATTTAAAACAAGTCTAATAAAAATCGCTAAAGCGATTACTACGAACAATCGCTAAAGCGATTACTACGAACAAT
>CAZUCT010000309.1:0-7688 GCA_964619285.1 uncultured bacterium
TTAGCCATTAGCAAAAATCGTTAACTCTTTCATAACTTTAACAAACTGGTATTATAATTCAGTTTATTTAAAAGGGTTTTCTGGAGGACAAAAAACTGGAGAATTCACCAATAGATTCATACGAGCAAAAGCTATTCAGAGAATGCACTGAGGCAGAAATAGCTGAAATGCGACAGTATATGACTGAGTGGGAATCATCCACATACACTAGCGTGGCACACAGCATTTGGGAACACTCTTTGAGAAAAGGTTTCGAGCCTTTGAAATATCTTAGAAAAGCCCACAATTTTAATAAAAAAGGA
Organism: uncultured bacterium; assembly: GCA_964619285.1. Taxonomy (GTDB): domain Bacteria; phylum Cyanobacteriota; class Cyanobacteriia; order Cyanobacteriales; family Microcoleaceae; genus CALKCV01. The sequence continues at coordinate 303 of CAZUCT010000309.1, forward strand.
GCGAGGCGAATTCCCAAGGCAGGGTATAGCAGCCATGGTTCGGCAGTCTATAAAAAAAGTAACGAATATCTGTACGTCAGACCTGATGTTTTTGGTAGCGAAAAAATTGTGACTTATGGAGTAAACGATGGCTAAAACAACCCTAAAAAATTACAGCGCGCTCGAAGTTACAAAAAACCAGATTGGCAAACTATTAGAGCAATTAATAGTTTGCGAACATAATACTAAAGAAGAGCGCAAACGCCTGCTGCCAGAGTGGCAGGAAGCAGAAGATTTTACCGTCTTAGATGAAATGGAAATGTTAACGGCGGACATCAGAGGATATGCCAGTCAAGTCCATATTTCTGGCGGGCTCGAAAATGCAGTCCCTCGGCAAGGCTTGGATAGCGGTAGCGATGTTGCTTTCTCCGAGCGCCAGAAAAGTGAAGCAATTCAAAGACTAGAAAATCTACAAGTTTTCCAGAGAAAAAGCGTGGCTAACTGGTACTTTAATACTGAGGAGGGAGACTACTTGCAAATCAAACTTTATCTTTCTTTGTTAGATTATCTTCGCATTCTAGTTATCAAATATCTCCAATTGCTGCCAACGCCAGACGAAAAATAGGGATGGATATTAATATAGCAATCCTATTTGAGTTGTGTCAAATAATTAGACGCTTTGGGCAAGAGGCAAAAGGCAAAAGGCAAGAGTAGGGAATAGGAAAAAGGGAAAAGTGAATGCGAAAAGGTAACTTGTCATTTTTTCCTAATTTTCCAGTTTTTACAACCCGTTTAGGATGGCTATATCAATTAACAATTAACCAGTTTTTAGTAATCGCTTTTTTATCGCTAAAGCGATTACTACGAACTTCGCGATTTTTATCGCTAAAGCGATTACTACGAACTGGGGAAATAATCAGGAGGAAATAATGATGGCGGAAATAAAAGTTAAATTGTTATTGAGCGGGGGACACGAATATACTGTATTTCTTCAGTCTAATTCTCCCCTGCTCCAACTGTTAATAAAAGTATTAGTATCTCGTTCTCAAAAAAAAGCCGAAACTGTTAGTTTGCTGCAAATTCCTATCGATGAAGGTCGCTCTTGTCTGTGTTTTTCTAGCGAAGATTTAATCGGAATTGTTACCAATCCACCAATCTATTTACAAAATCAGTTACAAACAGAAGAAGTACAACCAAATCCTACTATTCAATTACCGACGGTATCTACGCCAATTCGAGACGATTTAATCTCTCGCTATGCCCTGATTAATAACTTTTTGACTCCGGCAGAAAATCAACAACTTTTCGATTATGTCTGCCGAAAACAGGCAGATTTTGTTCCCACTACTACTTCAACTAATGCTGACAATTATCGGCGTTCTTTGGTATTGCATCATTTTCCCGAATTTAGAGAATTAATCGTTAATAAAATTCAAAAATTAATTCCCGATGTTTGGGCTAAGTTAAATCTGGAACCTTTTCCTATTGGGGACATAGAAAGTCAATTAACTCTCCATAACGACGGCAATTTTTATAAGGTTCACAACGATAACGGTTCCCCAGATACCGCTACTCGGGTTTTGACTTACGTTTATTATTTTAATCGGGAACCAAAAGCTTTTTCTGGCGGAGATTTGGTTCTTTACGACAGCAAAATTCAGGGCAAATATTATGTGCAAGCAGACACTTTTAAAACTGTCGAACCTCGCAATAATACGATCGTCTTTTTCCACAGTCGTTATATGCACGAGGTTCTGCCGGTTAGATGCGATTCTCAAGAGTTTGCCGATAGCCGTTTTACTGTTAATGGTTGGGTGAGAAGAACGGATTGATTTAAGGGTTGGTAGTAATGACTTTAGTCATGGTTTTTTGGTAAATAAACGACTGAAGTCGTTACTACGAACTTACGACTAAAGTCGTTACTACGAACTTACGACTGAAGTCGTTACTACGAACTTACGACTAAAGTCGTTACTACGAACAGGCTATTCTCGGGCTCCCGCATTCCTCAACAAATACGCTACCTCTTTATTGCTATTGAGTTCCCCCAACATCAAAGCTGTATAACCCCCCGAATTTTTGAGGTTTAAGTCCGCCCCGGCATCGATTAAAACCTTTACCGCATCGGGAAAACCGCGATAAGCCGCCCACATCAAAGCAGTGGCATTATTATTGTCTGTACGATTAATCTCGACTCCTTTAGTTAATAAATGCTCGATAATACTAACATCCCCATTATGGGCAGCTTTCATTAAAGCAGTAGTGCCACCATCTCCAGGTACGTCGGGCTCTACACCCGCATCGAGCAAAACCTTAACTATTTCTAGTTTGCCGTGAAAAGCAGCCAAAGTTAAAGCAGTCTCGCCTAAATTCTTGATATTGAAGGTAGCATCGCGCTCTTCTGGTTCCACCTTTTGGGTTAAAAGGGCGACAACATCCTTGTGACCGTGAAAAACTGCTATTAATAAAGGAGTGTCGCCTAAGTCGTTTCTGGCTTGAATGTCGGCACCGCGATCTAGAAGCAGTTCCACCATCTCCAGATGACCTTCCGCGATCGCTAGATGCAAAGCCGTCACCCCATCGCTATCTTTGGCGTTAATTTGCGCGCCCGCATCCAGTAACTTTGAAGCGATCGCCACATTTCCCTCCGCCGCCGCCGCCATCAAAGCCGTTTCCCCGCTTTTATTAGTAACGTTGACATCTGCCCCCGCCTTCAATAAAACTCGAACCACCTCCAGATGACCCAGATCCGCAGCCAAAGTTAAAGCAGTTTCCCGATCCTTATCGTAAAGATTAACCTCAGCCCCCGCACCCAGCAACTTTTCGACAGTTTCTAGGTCTCCTTCTTCGGCAGCCTGCATCAACCAAGTTTTGCCCTCCACATTTCTGCCGTTAACATCCACCCCATGCTCCAAAAAAAGTTCGATAATTTCCCCATACTCGCCGCTACCCAAAAGCGACAAAGTAGCCTCATCTAAATTTGCCCCCGCCTTTAATAAAGCAGCGATCGCATCCATACTGCCTCGTTCCACAGCCAAACTCAAAGCAGTATTTTGATTTTTATCCGTAGCATTAACATCGGCCCCCGCAGCCAGCAAAATTTCTACCACTGCTTGATAGCCGTTCGCCGCCGCCAAAGTTAGGGCCGTAGTCCCTTCTTGACTTCTGGCATTCACGTCTGCCCCCCTGTCAGCCAACAGTTGGGCCACATCGGCCCGCCCTTGGGCCGCCGCCAACATCAAAGCCGTGTGCCCCGATTTTTTGTTCGCATAGTTGACATCGGCTCCTGTATCCAGTAGGATGCTGGCTATTTCTATATAGCCCTTTTCAGCCACCAACATCAAAGCGCTGCTGCCATCTCGATCCTTGGCATTGGGATTAACACCCTTCGCCAGTATGGCTCGGGCATTAATAATATTGCCATTTTTAGCGGCCTGAACTAAGGAAGAATCTTGTTTAGTAGAAGCCATAATTCAATTACATAAATAAATAAAGGTATCGTCTTAACGTGGCACAAGACCGCTTCGGTGTTATGCTAAGTTTTATGAACTTTTTTTGCCTATCTCTAAGAGAACGCTATGAACCTTCCGATCCCCGAGTCAGTTAAACCCTGGCTCAACTTTTTCCATCCCGCCATCATGTTTGTCCTGCTGGCGATCGCCTTTTACGCCCTTTACCTGGGCATGAAAGTCCGCAAAACCAGAACGGCCCAAGGAGAAGAAAAAAAACAACTCGTGCAAGGCAAATTTAAAGACAAACACCACAAAATCGGTTCTTTACTTTTGGCCCTTATGGTTCTCGGCACCCTTGGGGGCATGACCGCTACCTATATTAATAACGAGAAGTTATTTTTCGGTCCCCATTTATTAGCAGGCCTCGGCATGACCGGACTTATTGCCGTTTCAGCTTCCCTAACTCCCTTCATGCAGAAAGGCAAAGATTGGGCCCGCTCTACTCATATCGGACTCAACGTCCTACTGGTGGGGTTATTTATTTGGCAAGCTTTCACCGGCGTGCAAATTCTCCTACGGATAATCGGCGATATGTTTGGCTAATTGCTAATTGCTAATTGCTAATTGCTAATTGCTAATTGCTAATTGCTAATTGCCCATTTCTCTCTTTTTCCTCTTTTTTTGGTAGGGGAAAGGCAGCTCGTGGGTTGTGTGAAAGTCTAATTGAGTTTTATAAGTCAAGCGGCGGGACACCTGTTTGACAATTTTATCCAACAGATTGTCCCCCGTTTTTTGAATCAAGGATTGAGACATTCTCGTAATAAATCGGGGAAACTTAACGCCCACAGCCAAATCTAAATGCCACTCGGCCCCAGTAATAGTGCTGGGCAGTCCTAAATTTTTGACTTCCACTTCCGAACAAAACTGCTCCACTGACATTTCCACCAGCTTCATGGTCGCTCGAAAATCCACTTCATATCCTGGAGGCTCGTACTCAGGTACCGGAATAGTCAAGATCCGATAGATATCTTCTGGGTCCGGTGGGAGCAAATCTAAACCGATTCTGGCCTCAACTTTGTAGCCAAAAGCACCAAACCGACCGATTAATAAATCGTAGCCATTCTCTCCCAAAGGTTCGGCCTTCATCGGTTGGGCGCAACGACGAAACCAACTGTGGTGGTCGGCAAAATGTTCGGCCACTGTCTCCAGGTCGGCATACAATTCCATGCAGTCCGTAAACTGAGCGTGAAACCATGTCGGTTCCGTTCCTTCTGGTATCTCTACATCTTCGGGCTCTAATTCTTCTGGTATTAACTCGGGAGCTGTTAGTTCTCCGTAATCTTCAACTGGAGTTTGGTTTTCACCTTCACCTAATGGTTGGTGTATCATCTGCTCTTATTGGGTATGCCTTGGTTAGCTTTAAGTCTATAGAATAAAGCTATTGAGGTTCGCAAATAAAAATAAAAATTTAACTTTTCTCGAAAAAATGAAAGTATTTGTAGCAGGGGCAACGGGCGAAACAGGTCGCCGCATCGTTAAAGAACTGGTCAACCGCCAAATTCCCGTCCGCGCTTTGGTCCGAAATTTAGACGGGGCCAAAGAAATTCTACCCCCACAAGCTGAGTTAGTGGTGGGGGATGTTTTAAAAGCTGATGCTCTTGAAACTGCCATTGGCGATAGTACCGTTTTAATTTGTGCCACCGGGGCCCGTCCCAGTTTTGACCCGACCGGGCCATATATGGTCGATTATGAAGGGACTAAAAATCTGGTAAATGCTGCTAAGGCTAAGGCAATACAGCATTTTGTCCTCGTTTCTTCTATGTGCGTTTCCCAGTTTTTTCATCCACTCAATTTGTTCTGGTTGATTCTTTTCTGGAAAAAACAAGCAGAAGAATATTTGCAAAAAAGCGGTTTGACTTATACCATCGTCCGCCCTGGCGGTCTGAAAAATGAGGAGAATCAATTTCCTATTTTGATGGAACCGGCAGATACTTTGTTTGACGGCAGCGTTCCTCGGGTTAAGGTAGCTTTGGTTTGCGTAGAAGCGCTTTTTCTACCTCCATCTCGCAATAAGATTGTCGAAATTATTGCTAAACCCGATGCTACTCTGAAAACTTTTGAGGAGCTTTTTGCTGCGGTAGCTTAAGGTTCGTAGTAAGCACTTTAGTGCTTGAAAAGTTACTTTTAAGAAGTACTTTAGTGCTGACTACAAACTGGTTGAAAAACAATTTTAAAAGCACTAAAGTGCTTACTAAAAACTGGTATGCAGCCCTTTACAATTACTTTTATTAAACGCCTAATAATCGGCTTTTTTCTATTTATAATTCTTGCCTTTTTACTGAAAATTTTATCGTTCTATAACCCCGAAAATTTCCTCGGTTCCCAGAGAGAATACTCGGGTGATTTTCCACCTTTAGTAATGAAAGATGGCGACCCTTATATTCGGGCTTTAATGCGTACCATCTCCGCCAGCGAGTCTAACGTTGCCGAACCCTATAAGGTTATTTATGGCGGACAAACTTTCTCGGATTTCAGCCGCCATCCAGATTTATGCGTCACTATTTTTTGGGGTCCGAATCGAGGGAATTGCAGTACCGCCGCCGGACGCTATCAATTTATTAGTTCTACTTGGGAGGAAATGGCTAAACGCTATCATCCAAATCCTTCTGGCTTACTTTTTTGGCAATCCTATAGCTTTGAACCTCAATATCAAGATGGGGTGGTTCATGCTTGGTTGAGCGATCGCTACTATTGGAAACACGACATTCCTAGTTTGTTGCGTCAGGGAAAATTAGATAAAGTTTTACGTTTGTTATCTGGTACTTGGACCAGTTTGGGTTATGGCATCGAAACTAATTCTATGAGTCGCTATTTGCCCCAAATTTATCAAGAAGTTTTGCAAGAAGAAATTCGTTTTGCAGCTATTTACCCTAACAAAAAAGACGATTCAGCTCTAATAGAATATTTCCCTAAAGACTTAGATAAAGGTACGGTGGAAAAAGCCTTGAAAAAGCTCGATTTTCCCGTGGTAATTATGCCCGCGATAGTTTCAGACTTGCCCAGTAATTCGATTTGGTTTAGCACCACGGTTAAAATTGATGATGTGAAGTTGGTGGCAGAAACTTTAATTAAGGCAGGTGTAGAAATTAAAGCGATTAGACCTTTGATTGATGCTAAAGCATTTTCCGAAAATTTAATTCGAGTAGGGGCAGATCCTCTGATGGAAGAGCGATCGCCCCTGACCTTAGCCCAAATTCGTCAAGCATCGGAATTTACCCGCTAATTAACAATTAACAATTAACAATAAAGAAGGTTAATTTGTTAGACTTTGAGAATAGTTTTGAATGGAGGTAGCCATGAATTTAGAAGAAATCTTAGTCGCGCTAAAAGAGATGAAAGGGGAAGAACGGATAATAATTATTGAAACTGCAGCCCGTTTAATTCGAGAAGAAGCAGAGGAAAAAGCAAGACTCAAGGTAGAGCAAGAAAAGCGGTTAGAAGAAGCTGCTAAAAAAGCACTTCCAGACTATTTGCCAGGAGGGCCCCTATACGACCTTTGGTCTCCCGAGAGCGAACCTTACTATGATTCTGAGGATGAAATTCCATTAGGAGTGGAGGTAGAGGCTAATGCGTAGAGGAGAAGTTTAGTTAGTTAGCTTTGGGACGACAGTTGGGGATGAAATTCGCAAACTTCGTCCGGCTGTTATTGTCAGCGATGAAACGGTGGGCGTGTTGTCTTTAAAAGTTGTCGTCCCTCTGACTAAATGGCAAGACCGCTATACTGAAAGAAAATGGATGGTGCCTCTAGAAACTACTACAGAAAATGGTTTGATTAAGCGTTCTGCGGCGGACGCATTTCAAATTAATTCTGTTTCCACCGATCGCTTTCTCAGGCAAATAGCGATTGTTCGTAGTAATCGCGGAGCGCGATTGTTCGTAGTAATCGCGGAGCGCG
>CAZUCT010000310.1:0-5002 GCA_964619285.1 uncultured bacterium
AGCCCGACCTACGATTTTCCTTCATCTGGTAGTTTATTTTTGCGCGACTCCTAACAACTAACAATTAACAACGCTGCAAATTTCTATTTTTTCAGACAAGTTAAGACCAAGGCGACTTGTTGAGAGCATAAATGAATAGTTGTCAACTCATCGGGGCGAAGCTGGCAAGGCTTTTTCCATTGAAGAGACAAAAGGGCGATCGCCTCATCGCGATAGACAATGGGGACGGCTAGATGAGACTCAATGCCCGAGGCTTGATAATGCTCTACTCCCGAGAGGTTTTTATCGCCAGACACGTTAACGGTAGCTTGCATAGTTTTAGAAGCGATCGCCTCTTTTACCAGGGGGTCATCTACCAACCAATTATCCGCCCTGGCCTCTGTCGTATGTATCCCTTGAAGTGAAGTCAGAGCATCTGCTTCTACCAGTTGCAGAATACAGACATCTGCCAAAAAATTATCGCTAAAAGCAGTAGTCATGGTTTCAAGTGCTGCCTCCAAACTTTCAGACTCCCGAGCTGAGTCCATCACTGCAGTCAGGAGTTGGGTTTGGAGCTGGGCCCGGTAAAGTTCTTCGGTCCGTTGGTTCAACAGTTCGTAAGTTTCAGCCGCCTTCTCCACCACTGCCTTGAGTTCGTTGGGATCCCAAGGCTTAGTAATATACTTATAAACCTGTCCGGAATTGATCGCATCCACCAGATCCTCAATATCCGTGAAACCTGTCAGGATAATCCGAACTGTATTCGGGAATTGGGGCAAAGTTTTGCTAAGGAATTCGGTTCCCTTCATTTCTGGCATTCGTTGGTCCGAGATAATGACAGCGACTTCTCCTTCTTGGGCCAATAGTTCTAAAGCGCGGACTCCGCTATCGGCTTTGAGAACGCTAAAATCTCGTCTAAAGGTGCGGTAGAGCAAGTCCAGATTATCTGGTTCGTCATCTACCACTAGCATTTTTGGTTTTTTTCGTCTATTTAAACTCATTAATTGACGTTTAATGTTATCAAGCTGAGGAATATAATTTTCCACTCTTATCGATACTTATTTGCTAACTTTTATGATTATTTCCCCTAAATAGGGATTGGCTGTAGTCTCGTCTCTCAAATCATTTTTGGCTTTCCCGTAATTTTTTTATATACATTGTTTTGTAGTAGTTCGTAATAATGAAAAATGCAATAACAAATACATTTTTAGGTTTGGCGATCGCTTAGGTCAATGCTTTAAATTGAATTGGTTATTCTAGCAAATTTATCTGCTACCGTCAATTTTACCTGCAAAATTTTCAAAAAATCTCTAATTTTAGAGGCCATAGATTGGATTTAAGTCTTTGGATTTAGCACCAACAATTTTAGTATCTACTTTACCAGTTTATGCCAAGAATTTAGTTGGGCTTATGGCCATTTACTCCGGTGATATTTGGCCATATAACTTGCTTTCAGTCAGATAAATGGCAGGAGCTGGGGATTTAACTGAGAACAATTTGATTTTGGGTTCTTAGGACTTAAAGTTAGGACTTAAAGATGGCGCGATCGCCTTTTTGCAGTTGGGCAAAATTCGATTCGGTCGAAGGGCGTGGTAAAATTTTCGGCCATACCTAAGAGCTAATCCCTATTGTTAACTGGGCCTTTTTGGTATCAAACTTTATGTTAGTGCATCAAGCATAATTTTGTTATGAATCAAATACCACAAAATCCATCCAATCCTCACCAAGAAACCTCCCAAAATGAGGCAGATATCCGAGAACTAATAGATCGGCTTCGCCGCAAAGAAGGCAACTGGGTAGAGTGGGGAAACGCCTGCAGCACCCTACAAAAATCTGGTTACAGTTCTCAGACAATTTTTGAAGAAACTGGATTTGAACCAGTACATCAAAATCAAGTAATTGTGGGGGCAGCAGTTTATAAAAGCGCGATCGATGCTGGCCTGGGAGAGGCAGCAAGTTCTCATTTTCGACGCAAAGGCAGCGATATTTTATACGAATTGCGCGTTTTGACCAAACCAGAGCGAGTGGCTGCTGCGGATTTTATCGTGGAATGCCAGCTCGATGCCGATGATGCTAAGGAATTGGCCAAGGCCATGAAAGATTGGTCTCGGATGAGACAAGCCCCAGAAGGATTTTCCGAGCATCCCGGGGATATAGTAGCCTATCAATGCTGGAAGGTAGCCAGGCAGCAAAAGGACTTACAAGAGCGATCGCGTTCCATTGCTAAGGGGCTAAGGTTAGCACGGACTCCAAAGGCCAGGCAACAATTAGAAAGGTTATTAACTGATTTTACTGTGGTTCCTAAGCGGCCAGCTCCTATCCTGCCGATTTATAGGTTGGAATCTCAAGAAGAGTTGCCGCGCATCTTGCCTGTTGTCGGACAACTGCCTCTGGCTGCTTCTGAGTTAAAGGCTGTCCCTCTGGTAGAAGAAGTTGGGCCTTTTAAAATGGTGAAGTTTTCGGGAATGGGGGCTTGGGTTGCTGTTCCAGGATGGCAAACGGTGATGAATGCCGAGGATCCAGTGGCCATTATTGCCAACAGCGATCGCCTTCCTGCCCCATTACCAGGGCAGCCAGAAGATGTACTTATAGTGGCAGATCGGGCAGAACGTCAGTGGCAAGCTGATTGCTATGTTTTGGTGGAACAAGAAGGGCAATTGGAAATCCAGTGCTTTGACGAAGCCCCAGATGTTCCTATTTTGGGACGAGTTCTTGTGGTGGTTCGACCGAAAAAGATTTTCGATGAAGAAATCGTCAAGGATCGATGGCAAATTGAGGATTAAATTGCTTTTTGGGAATGGGGAATTGTCAATTGTCAATTGTCTTTTTTCTATTACCCATTCCCGATTACCCATTACCAATTACCAATTACCCAATGATGGAAATTCCACCGACAAATTATCCTTGGTTCGAGTCGCCATTTTTCGATAGACTATTAGAACAATCTAACTTAGATAAAAAAACTAAAGAAATTGCCAAAAAAATGGCAGAAGATGGCTGCGCTATAGTTGACGATTTAGGTCTCGAAGATCTGGAGGAAACTACCAAAAGAATTATCGAAGACCTACAGCCAAGATATGGAGATAAAGGTAAAGTAGAGGAATATTGGATTTACAACGACAGAATCCAGGATGGTTGGAGATTCAATAAAGATATTAAAAGAATAGCGACGGCACCCCAAATTTTATCTTTACTCAGAACTCTTTACCAGCGAGAACCGATTCCGTTTCAAACTCTAAATTTTCGCAAGGGAACCGAGCAATCTACCCATAGCGATATCATTCATTTTAGCTCGATGCCCCTGAGATTTATGTGCGGGGTCTGGGTGGCTTTGGAAGATATCGACATCAATAACGGTCCGCTTCATTATTATCCTGGCAGTCATAAATTGCCTATTATCGATTTACACGATTTAGGAATTACGGGTAGCTATCAAAATCAACCCTATCAAGTTTATCAAATTTACGAGAATTTTTTGCAGTCTTTAATTGAGGCTAAAGGTTTAAAAAAACATACCCTTTCGGTGAAAAAAGGACAAGCTTTAATTTGGTCGGCAAATTTATTACACGGTGGAGAACCGATTTTAGCTCCTAAAAGGTCCCGTCACAGTCAAGTAACTCATTATTATTTTGCTGACTGTATGTACCACGCGCCTTTGCTGTCGGATCCTTTTCTCCATAGAATTCATTTTAAAAAGGTCATAAATATTATTACTGGGGAAATATTGCCTCATATTTATAATGGGGAAAAAATTGAGGTTCATCCTGAAGAATACGAAGTAGAAAGGTGGCAATATTTGTTGCTGCAAGCGGAAACGGAATTAGAAAAAGTTAGACCGCAATTGCTGGAATATCAGGAAGAAATTAGCTGGTTAAAACCTCAATTAAAAGCGGTCGAGCAAGAGTTGGAAAGATTGCGACCGGAACTTTATAATTTTAAAGGGGAGGCTGAGGAATTACGGCCCCAAAGAAAAATACTGGAAGCAGAATTGGAGAAGTTGCGATCGCAACTTTATCAATCTCTGGCGGAGGGTAAAGAATTACAAGTTAAAGTAGAGCAATACAAGAGTGAATTAGAAAAATTGCGGGTTCAATTAAAGGAAACGGAGGCGGAACTGGAAGATTTAGCAGTTGAGAAAGAAGAAAAGGAGGCCGAATTAGAAAAGTGCCTGCCTCACTTAGAAAAAGTAGAACAAGAATTAGAAACATTGCGGGTTGACTTGAAGGAATCTGAGGCAGAAAATGAGGATTTAGCTGTTGAGAAAGAGGAAGGGGAAGCAGAGTTAGAAAAATTGCGGCTTCAATTGAAAGAAGCGGAGGCAGAATTAGAAGATTTAAGAAGTAGAAAAGAGGCAGAGTTAGGTTGATGGAGATAACCAAAGGAGCTGTTATTAGATTAACTATCTTTTTTATTTTGTAGGTGATTTTTGGGGTTTGGGGGTGGCAAATTGCTAGGCTTGATTCCCCAGAAAAAGCTGTGGCGATCGCCCCCATTTTAGAAGCTATTTACCAACAAGGGAATTATATAGAGGCTGGAATTTGGGGAGTTTTTGCAGTAGGTTTTGGCATGGCGGCCTTCAAAGAAACTGCCAAAAGGCGATCGCACAGATTAATCGCTGCTATTACTTTTCTTTTATTTGGTTTATCGGATATCGTAGAAGTACAAACCGGCGCTTGGTGGCATCCTTGGTGGTTGTTTCTTTGGAAGAGCAGTTGCGTTTTTTCAATGATTGGATTGTTGGTGGTTTATTTAAAAAATCGCTAATTGTTAATTGTTAATTGTTAATTGTTAATTGTTAATTGTGGGCGATCGGGACAATGGTCATCTAGGGACGGTCAAAAAATGGGAACCTTATGTTCCCCAAAAAGTGCGCCAAGGTTGCTGTCAAAAATTGGACGTAACTCAAAAAAGTCCGCAATTGCGGACAAAACTTAAGTTAATGGCCCCAAAATGTGCGCAATTTGCGCACAAAAATTGGACGTAACTCAAAAAAGTCCGCAATTGCGGACAAAACTTAAGTTAA
>CAZUCT010000310.1:5102-7671 GCA_964619285.1 uncultured bacterium
AATTTGCGCACAAAAATTGGACGTAACTCAAAAAAGTCCGCAATTGCGGACAAAAAATTGCTAATTGCTAACTGTGGAAACCGAAAACTCGCCAGCAACAACAACAGAGAAGGAATTATCAGCCCAAGGGGCCCGAGAACAGGCCCTCGAACTACTGCGGAACCAGTTACGGCCCGGACAACAACAGATGGCCGATTGGCAGGGAGGGCCTTTAGCCGTATCGGCGGTGCCGGGGGCGGGGAAGTCTCACGGAATGGCCGTAGCCGCAGCTATAGCGATCGCCCGCAACCAACTCCACCCCCGCCGCCAACTGGTAGTAGTAACATTCACCCGTTCGGCAGCAGCCACCATCAAAAACAAAATCCGCGACCATTTAAAAGAGCTATCCCTGCCCCCAGGAAGCCTTCTCGTCCACACCCTCCACGGTTTGGCCCTCAGTATCGCCCTGCGACATCCAGAATTATCCGAACTAGACCTGGAAAACTCCACCCTCATCCTGCCGACTCCCAGCAACCGCATCAATAGAGCTTGCGTCGAAAAGTGGATAGCAGAACATCCAAAACATTACCAAAGATTAATCGAAGGGATTAAATTTGACGGGGAAGAAACCGAACGCTTGCGACGCCAATCGGTTTTAAGAACGGAAATTTTGCCCAACCTCTCCTGGAAGGCAACTCAACAGGCCAAAAGTTCGGGATTGACGCCAGAGGACTTGCGGCGTTTATCAGAAGAAAGTACCGACGAATATCAAATATTAGCTATTGCCGCCGGTTTGTATGAAAACTACCAGCAGATGTTGCGCGATCGCAACCTAATCGACTACGACGAAATGATACTAGCCGCCCTCCGAGTTTTAGATAATTCTACCGCCAGGGAACAATGGCAAAAACAAATTTTTGCAGTCTTTGAAGACGAAGCCCAAGACTCCACACCCCTGCAAAGCAAACTATTAGAAATTCTGGCGGCGAGACCGGGAGAATTGTTCGAGGATAGTAGTGTTTCTGGGGCGATTAATTTTGAGGAAAGATTGGCAAAATTACAAGGTCTCAATCTGATGCGAGTTGGCGACCCAAATCAGGCAATTAATTCCACATTTACTCCCGCAGACCCCATAGAATTTCGTCGCTTTTGCGAAGAATGCGAGCAGTTAGAAAGACTGGCAACTATGGATAGAGCGGGTCGCAGCACTCAGATTATTATGGATGCGGCTAATTTTGTTTTGAAATGGGTTAATCAATCCGGTTTGGCGGGAACGGAACTGCCATTTCGGGAACAAAATATTTTAGCGGTGGATGTTAATAATAACGGGGAAAATCTTAACAACCTTAACAATCCTCCTGCTACGGGATCTGGGGTAGAAATTTACGAACCTCGGGATATTTATCATACGGTTGAATTAATAGGAAAGAGAGTAATCGAACTTTATCAGCAGCATCCCCAACGAACTTTTGCGGTGTTGGTAAGGGAAAACAAACAGGGGCGCTTTGTGGCCGAAACTCTCAGCAATTTAATGTATGGAATTGATGCGGACTTGAGCAAATATGGAATCGAAATCCACGATGTTTCCCAGGGGGCTCGCCAATCTCAAATACCAATAGAAATGCTGGCTTTATTACAATTTATTCATCGCCCCCACTCCCCAGATTATCTAAAAGCAGCATTGAAAGTTTTAGGCGATCGCCACTTAATTCCCCTCTTAGATTACAACACCCTAGCCGCCCAACCGGAACAATTTCTTTACCCCGGACCTCTAGCACCTTATCAATCAAAAAAAACGCGTAAATGTCGGGATTTTTGCCGCAGTTTGTTGGAAGCAAAACTAGAGTTACCTCTTTATCAATTAACCTCTTTTCTCGCCTTAGCATTAAAATACAAATCCGCTGACTTAGCCACCGTGGAAAAACTGGGAGAAAGAATAGCCAAACAGACGGCGGACACCGGTTCTTTAAGCAATATTTTAGGAGTCTTAAGCGAGATTGTTGGTTCCGAAAAATTTGAACCAGTGGAAGTAGAATCGGAGGGAGAAAAAAGCTTTACCAAACCAGGTCAGCTTACGATTATAACCATGCATAAAGCTAAAGGTTTAGACTGGGATTATGTGTTTTTACCCTTCTTACACGAAACCACAATTCCCGGTAGTTTGCGCGTCTTGCCCCAGGGGCAATTCTTGGGAGAATTTGATTTAGCAGAAGTGGCGAGGGCGCAAATTAGGGCTAGTTTGCAAGGACAATTCTCCCAGGAAATAGGCCGCGCTTGGGAGGAGGCTGGATATTTGAAAACTGCGGAGGAGTTTCGCTTGCTATATGTGGCAATGACTAGGGCGAAACGTTTGTTGTGGATGTCTGCAGCGCAGATGGCACCTTTTACTTGGAATAAACCGGAGAATTTACAGGTGCAAAAACCCTCTCCGGTTTTATCAGCTTTAATCCCTCGTAAGTTTGTAAGTTCGTAAGTTCGTAGTAACGACTTTAGTCGTAAGTTCGTAAGTTCGTAAGTTCGTAGTAACGACTTTAGTCGTAAGTTCGTAAGTTCGTAAGTTCGTAGTAACGACTTTAGTCGTAAGTTCGTA
>CAZUCT010000311.1:0-7654 GCA_964619285.1 uncultured bacterium
TCAAACAGACCCTCGTCGTCCGCAGTAACAGTTTCCCCAGTTCCTTCTAAAGTGACTGTTAAATTCGGTTCGGTTTGACCGCTAAAACTGACTATTTCCTCCTCTGTTATCCCATCTCCTTCTGGCGGCGAGTCGAATTCTTCATCCAGTTCAAATGTTAATTCGGTTCCCGTATCTAAGGTGAAGGAAAATTCGCTAATGTCCGATTCATTCTCGAAATTATCTGCCGCTTTTAAATAGAAAGTATGAGTCCCATCTTCGAGTTTTTCTCCTTTTATTTCTTCTAACAATTCCCGAGTTAATTCAAATTTTCCCTCTGAGTCGAGATGATTTTTCAGTTCAAATTCGAGATGATTTTCGTCAAAGCTAACGACGAAAGTTTCGATTTCGTTTTCCTCCGTTACCGTACCAGAAATTGTCGCATCGGAAGTAATTTTATCGCTGTCGTCGCTGCCCGTATCGTTGGCTAATTCTACCGAGATTGCGGGTGCTTCGGTATCTTTTTTGATTCGTTCGAGGGTTAAAGCAATGCTTTCTTCATTTCCCGCTAAATCTTCAAATGTTGCATTAAAGGTATTTTCTCCTAACTTCAATTCTACTTCTACAAACTCAAACAAACCTTCTTCATCGGCGGTAACGCTTTCTCCTGTTTCGTCTAATGTTACCGTTGCATTTGGTTCCGTTTGACCGATTAAAGTAACTATTTCAAAATTCGTTATGTTGTCTCCTTCTGGTAAGGAGTCGAATTCGGAGTCGAGTTCTAATGTTAATTCGGCTTTTGTATCTAATATGAAGGAAAATTCAGAAATTTCCGATTTATTGTCAGAATCGTCTGTAGCTTGAAGGTAGAGAGTATGGGTTCCGTCTTCGAGTTTTTCTCCTTTTATTTGTTCTAATAATTCTAAGGATAATTCAAAATTTCCAACTTCGTCTATTTCTGCAATAAGTTCAAATTCTAAGGAGGTTTCTTCAAAACCCGCTACGAATGTTTTGAGGTAATTGTCGTCTATAACCGTACCACTTATTGCGGGGTCGGAGGTAATTTTGTCGGTGTCGTCGC
Organism: uncultured bacterium; assembly: GCA_964619285.1. GTDB lineage: Bacteria > Cyanobacteriota > Cyanobacteriia > Cyanobacteriales > Microcoleaceae > CALKCV01. The sequence continues at coordinate 1,061 of CAZUCT010000311.1, forward strand.
TGCCGGTGTCGTTAACTAATTCGGCAGAAATTAAAGGCGGTTCGAGGTCGCTTCCGTGGCAGATTTGTTCTAAGATTTGGGGGGCGTTTTGGGTTTCTCTCCAGTCTTTTTTATTATTAATTAATTGGTCTAAATGGGAAACCGAACCTTTAGCACCGGTGAGGCAGAATATGATGTCGTTGTAGTCTAAGTCGCTCTTTCCATCTAACCTCAAATCTTCCCACGCATAAATGCCGCCTTTATCGTTTACTTGCCCTAATTGTCCCGGCCAAAATAGGTCGTCTGGATTGTCGGTTGAGAAGGAGAATAGTGCATTTTTAGCGCCCCTTTCTTTGGGGTTTTGAAAGACTTTTTCGACGGTGCTTTTGGGCACTAACATTAGGGCAAATTTATCTCCGGGGTTCATTTTTTTTGTTTGAACTCCTGGATATTCGCCGCCGTTTCTGCTTTTTTCTCCCAGGGGGAAATCGAAGCGAGCTCCTTCAAATCTGTCGGATATTATTACATGGCCGAGTGAGGAGTTGCTGAGGGCGCGACTTGCTGCTTCTTTGACTAAATCTTCATAACTTCTTATGTGATGGTCTTCTAATCCTTCGATGCTGAATATTGCTAGTTCGCCTTGATGTACGCCTCCGTCGTAGAGGAAGTCTGCGTTGATTTTTCCTGGTTTTCCTACTTCAAATATGCCGCTATCGAAACTGAAGTTGAGGTAGTTTTCGTCTTCTTTTTTTTGTTGGCTTTGCTTGGGGAGTTCCCTGTCTTTTTTGGGGTTGATTAGGGGGTCGATTTCTCCGCTTTCAAAGATGTTGGGTTTTTCCTTGTTGGTTCTGCTTTGAATTTGGGCGGGGGTTTTGTTGTTTTTTGTGCGACCTGATATTAGGGTGTCTTCTATTGGTTCTTCGGTTGGGGTTTCGCCTGTTAGTAAGTCGCTTTTTTTATTGTGGCGATCGCCACCTTTAAAACTCCCCGCGTCTATGTTTTCGCTTCCTTCTACCAGAAGCAAGTCTTCTACTGGTGTTTCTTCTATTGATGGGAGACTCCCCTCGCTGACTAATTCTACGCCATTGATGGTGGTGGGGTCGTAACGGTCTGAACTCGGCCCCTTTTCGCTGCCCGATATCAATTTTTCTAGGGGGTCGCTGTTAAGAGGGTCGGATATGGGAAGTCCGATGGGGTTATTGTCAGAAATCATTGGTGGGACTTACTGAGTGAATAACTTTTTACTTTTTTACTGTATCCTTCTTTTTCATTTTTTTACGTTAACTTTTATTACTTTGTTTTGTGTATTAATCAATACATTATTCGCGTAATTATTCTAACTAAGGGTACGGTATCGTATCCTTAAAGGGAACTTTTTCTTGGCTAAGGGGACGATATGTTACCCTTAGAGATTCGCGGACCTCTGGGGATGCGAATCGGAGTGGGACCAAAATGGGACTGTTGGCAGGTGATGGGACCAACTGAGGCTTTTTTTTGGGGCCATCAGGGTTTTGAGGCCAGCGATCGCCTGGTTTGACTGGCCCTTGGCTCCGTCGGTATTTTGGCCAGGGTTTGTTGTTCGCGTAAGAAGTACGACCGAGTTGCTGCATGTGACCGCCCAAAAAATAAGGGACTTGCAATTTAATAAGATACCGGTGTTGGGTGGAGGTTCGCGCGCGCCCTACCTACAAGAGACTACAAGAGACTACAAGAGACTGGTAGTTTATTTTTTAACAAGTCCCTAAGTCTCCGCGAGGGAGACTTATCTTTAACGCTACAACGAGAATTTGACAGACGCACTAAGCTGCAAGCTTGGCTTTTCGTTGGAGCCAGCAGACAGGCCACAACCAGTTGTCAATGATTTGAGACTTTCTAAAAGGAAAGTCTCGTTGCAGTTTTAGGATTAGCAATTAACAATTAACAATTGACAAAAATCGACAGCTGTTTGGTTCTCTTCAAAATCAAGCTCCACCCAAAATATCTTCCAGAGCAGGCTTAACAGTAGGAAATTGATACTCAAAACCAGAAGCTAAAGGACGCCGAGGCCGAACTTCTTGACCCTCCAAAACCACGATCGCCCCATCTCCCAACAAAGCCTCAATGGCAAAACTGGGCACCGGCAACCAAGAAGGACGATTTAAAACCTTACCAAAAGTTTGACAAAACTCAGTCATACGAACCGGACTGGGCGCAGTAGCATTCAAAACCCCCGTTATTTCCTCATTGCGCAAACTCTCCACAATCAAGTTAACCAAATCGTCTAGGTGAATCCAAGAAAACCACTGTCGCCCCGAACCAATAGGCCCCCCAGCAAAAAGTTTAAAAGGAGCCATCATTTTAGCGATCGCTCCCCCCATCCCCAAAACAATACCAAAACGCAGAATAACCAACCGCGTCCCCACCTCCTTCACCGGTTGGGCAGCGGCCTCCCAAGCTTTACAAACCTCGGCCAAAAAATCATCCCCAGGAGGACTCTCCTCATCAAAAGTAGCTGTTTCGCTGGTCCCGTAATAACCAACAGCCGAAGCATTAACCAAAACCTTCGGTTTCGGGTCCGCCGCCCCAATTGCCTCTACTATTTTTTCCGTCCCTATCTTGCGGCTGTCCATAATTTCTCGCTTCCTTTCGGGCGTCCAGCGTTCCTCGGCCAGGGGAGCCCCCGCTAAATTGACTGCTGCGTCGCAACCCGCTACAGACTGCTGCCAAGGGCCCGACTCTTTGGGAGCAATTGCGACAATTTCCAGATTGGGATAAGCTGAAGTAGGAAACACTCGCCTCGCTTTATCCGCGTTGCGAGTCAACACTAAAATACTGTCTCCAAGCTCGTGCAGCCGCTCCACCAAGCGACTGCCAACAAATCCCGTTGCTCCTGTGATGGCTACTTTCATCTAATTAATTTTTACTCCAACTTTTTGCCATAATTCTCATTCATACCAAAGATTGCTACAAAAAGGAACTCAAAATGTCGTTTAAAAAATCCAATTTTCTCTTTGTCGGTCTTGCTATCCTTGTTACTGGCGGGCTAGCAACTTATGTTTACTTTAGAAATTTAGCCATCAAAGTTTCTAAACCTTTGGCAAGCGCTCAAATTGTACCCGCTTCGGCAATGATGACTGCATTTATTTCTCCCAATCCAGAAGCTTTGGCCCAGTTGCAGGAGTTGGGTACTCCCGAAGCACAAAGGTTAATTGCTGGTGCCTTTAAGGAAATGGAAGAGGAAGCTTTAGCAGAAATTAATATTAGCTTTGAAAAGGATGTTCGGCCCTGGGCGGGTAGCATCACTATGGCTCTTTTACCTCGGGAAAATCCCAAAGAAAATATAGCAGAAGATGCCGAAGTCTTAATACTAATAGGAATTAAAAATAAGCTTAAAGCTTGGAATTTTTTTAATAAGTTGAAAGATAAAGAAGATACTAAAATTGAGGAACAAAAATATCAAGGAGTCGCGATTTGGGAAGTAACAGAACCGGGGTCAGAAACCTATAACAGTGCTGTTTTGGGAGATTATCTGGCTGTAACGGATTCTGTTGAGGGGATGAGGCGAGCGATCGACACTTTTAAAGGAGAGCCTTCTTTGGCAAGTCAACCCGATGCTGCTGCTATCTATTCTAAAAGTGCGGGGGTCAAAAATCCCGTCTTTACTTGGTTCGTGCCAGATTATGACGCTTTGATTGCTGCAGCTAATTCATCGACAGGAGAACAGTTGTCGCCTTCGACTCTGAATGGTAATGGTTCTGTTAAGCATTTAGTTATGGCCATAGGAGTGGATGATGCTGGGGTTCGTTTGAGAACTGTTACTAAGTTCCATACTCCAGTTCCCCAACTGCCTCAACCAGTAGGCAATAAGTTATTGGCAAATTTTCCCGTCGAAACTATGGCTTTGTTTAGCGGTGGGGGTATTAGTCAAGTCTGGTCCCAGTTTGTGACTCAAGCAGAAGAGGAGCCGATGTTTATGTGGGGAGTGAGTTTGCTGAGGGGGGCATTGACCGATATTGGTTTGGATGTCGATAGGGAGGTCTTCGGTTGGATGGATGGGGAGTTGGCTATGGGGGCGATCGCCTCTAATGAAGGATTGTTGGGACAAATAGGGGTAGGAGGTGCCGTGGTTATCGAAACTAGCGATCGCCCTACTGCCGAAACCTTTTTTGATAAGCTGGATGCGATCGCTACTACCACTGCCCAAATAAGTTTAAAACCAACCACCGTTAACGACAAACAGGTAATGCAATGGCAAATGTTAGGATTGGGTACCTTGTTAGGACATGGTTGGTTGGACGACAATACCGCGTTTATCGCTGCCGGCGAACCTATAATAGAATTGATGGCGACAGGGCCGAGCAATCCTCTCAACAGCAGTATCAATTTTCTAGAGATTACAGGTTCTTTGCCCGAGTCAGAGCTAGGTTATTTTTATTTAGATATCGAGCAGTTTGTCTCTTGGTTAGAGCGCTATCCTTACGCACAAAACTTTGGCTATATTTCGCCAGAAGCTATGGTGGTGTTAAATTCGATGCGGGGCATTGGAGTAACTGCAGTTTGGCCCGATGCTTATACTTCCGAGGTAGAGATGTTATGGGCGTTGAAGTCGGGTGCATCTCAATTTTGAGGAAAACCTACAATTCAACGCTTTTTGCGAGCTTGCTATACTCCACGCGGGTAGGAATTGCGTTTTTTTGAAGTCAGAGGTAAGCGGGAGGTAGGAGGTCAGAAAGCTAAGAGGTTTGAGGTTTGAAGTTCAAAAACGCAGTTTTTGCCCGCGCCGAGTATATAAGAAAATGTTGAACTGACGTTACGAACATTACCAGGGCGAACCGATGGTGGTAAACGCAGACCAATAATAAGGATGGGATAAACTGACATTTTCCAAAACTGCTAACTCCGGCGGTAGGGATACTTCGCCCCTTGCTGCCGAACCTCGCAATTGACCGTTTTCAATTCTTACCTCTCCCCGCAACATGGCTAACTGCGCTTGTCGCAAAGCTTCTGCTTTAATCGTAACGTCGTCTAAGTGACTGTAAAATTCGGTCATCAAACCTAAGGTTCCTTCGTCGCTGACGTACCACAAACTCGCTAAAGCTGACTTTACTCCTGCGGCTACTGCCAAACCGGCAAAACCTAACTCGGCGTTAGTATCTCCCACGGCGGTGCGACAGGCAGATAATACTAATAGTTCTACTGGGGGGTTATTTAAACCTAATTCTCGCACTCGGTCTAAACTCAGTTTTTCCTCGCCCCAAAACTGGATGTAGGAATTACTGACATCTCCGGGTTTAAATTCGCCGTGAGTGGCAAGGTGAATAATAGGATAGGGATAATCCTGCCTTTGAGCAATTAAGTTATCGATGCTAAACTGTTCGTTGAGACGCGTTTGACCTTGCCACAACTGTTGCGCAATAGTTTGGAGTTCTACCGGTACTGCAGGGAGGGAGTTGAGTTCCACGAATTGAGATGCGCCCATAGCCAAAACTTGGGTATCCTCTAAAGAGCGATAGCGACTGTCCATGAGGCTGACGCTGGGAATGATGCTGAGGCTGTAGTTTTCTATGAGAAATTGTTCGCCGTCGTGGAGAGCGGCGACGGGCAACATTCGCAATCCAGAATCCATACTAAATAGCAGAGTATCGATGTTTGCTGCTTCTAATTCTGCAGCAACGGGCGCGATTAACCATTGATATAATTGTTGGGCGGTTCCTAAGTATTTCTTGGTATTACGATACAGTTCCCTAGTCAGATATTCCCGAAATTTTTCAACGGTTTCCGTTAATTGTTCTTGTGGGATGGGGATAATTGTAGAAATCGGTTCGCCGTCGGGGGTAAATAAAATTAATTGCAGTTGTTCTGGATAGACATTAATATAGAAAACTGCGGAACGGTTGCCGGTTTGTTTTTCGATGTCTTTTAAGACTTGTCTCACGTTTTTAATGGCGCTGACATCTTCTGACAGGTCTAATCCCAAGTATTCGGCAAATTCTTGGTTGCGGCTTTCTTCTAACATCGTTAAGGTATCGCTATTGGCGGCAACGGTCATGGAACTGGGGTTGATAACGCTAATTGTCTCTAGTATTTGTTGGGTATCATCGGTGTTTTCAATTATGTTGTCGCTTTGAGAATTGCTAGTCGTGGGGTTGCTAATAGCGGTGGTTGTATTCTGAATGCTGGTATTGTTTGATAAGGAATCGTTGCTCGCACTTGACGATGTTCCCCCCGCTGAAGTTGAAACCCCGGGCGTTAAAACGGTTTGACCGCCTGTGTTAACATCGCCACCCGCAACAGCATTAGTAGAAGCATTGCCATTAGTGGTAGTTGCAATTTGGTCTCGGAAATTAACATCGCCACCCGCAACAGCATTAGTAGAAGCATTGCCATTAGTGGTAGTTGCAATTTGGTCTCGGAAATTAACATCGCCACCGGCAACTGCATTATTAGAAGCATTGCCATTAGTGGTAGTTGCAATTTGGTCTCGAAAGTTAAGATCGCCACCGGCAACAGCATTATTGGAAGCATTGCCATTAGTGGTAGTTGCAATTTGGTCTCGGAAATTAAGATCGCCACCGGCAACAGCATTATTAGAAGCATTGCCATTAGTGGTAGTTGCAATTTGGTCTCGAAAGTTAA
>CAZUCT010000312.1:0-7604 GCA_964619285.1 uncultured bacterium
GTCCGAGAAACCGGCAAAAAACCGGGTTTCGTAAATTAACGGGGTCCGAGAAACCGGCAAAAAACCGGGTTTCTTAAATTAACGGGGTCCGAGAAACCCGGTTGGCAAAAAACCGGGTTTCTTAATCACCAGAAACCCGGTTGGCAAAAAACCGGGTTTCTCAATCTAACATTAAACTTATCTATCTCACAAATTGAGGCATCAGTTCGGTGGCGGTAAATAAACCGTATATTCCCCGTCGGTGTAAAGATACTCCAGCCTTAAGATAGCCAAAAGCAGGACCGCATACGTTAGCCGCCATACTGGTTTCGTCTCCCAGAGTGAAAGTGTGAGTCGAAATTTTTCCCTCGAAAGTGCGACCGGTAACTTTAACGTTAGTGCTTAAAGGTTTTTTGGCGTTGCGAGTATCCACGATGCCTCCCACCGTGACGCGATCGCGCGAACAAATACCCGCCAACTCCAACATCACATCGTCGGCGTGTTCCATATTTTCCAACTTTAACAGGCCGTTAGTCTTATCCAATAAAGCCTCCACTTCCGCATCGGTCATGGCCCTAGCTTGCTCGATGTCGTAACCGGGCAGATGGCCGATGTCTTCCCGAATTGTGGCCCGGTAAGCTTCCCAATTGGCAATGCCCACGCCAAAAGTTATCGTAACCCCGTGAATTTCTGCATAACTTTGGGCGGCGATCGCTGCTGCTGCAGTTAACAACCCCGGAGTGGCCCCGCAACCGCTGGCGTAAGTAATGCCTGCGGCCTGAAATTCATCCTTCATGGCCAACAACTGTTCCACGGCGCTAGTCCGTTTGATGGCATCCACCAACACTCCTTGCCAACCGGCAGCAATAAACTTTCTGGCAACCTCGGCCATGAAAGTATTGGGCAAATTGGGCAAGGCCAAGAAATAACCATCGACGTTACGGGCCGATTCTATTAACTCTTCAATGCTGCGACTGCTGAGGACGCCGCCAGCTTCGACATGGCCCACAGAACCTTGCTGTTGATAAGCATTGATGCAGCCTTCTGGGTTCAATCCTTCGGGGTTATAAACATAACCTTTTTTGTCTGCTGCAGCTACCCAGAGCATTTCTCCTTTTGGCGCTAATACTCTTGCAGCTGCTTGCCCCAGACCGCCAAACCCCAGGACTCCTACGCGAATTGGTTGGTTATTACTCAGATTCATTTTTTTTTATAAGAGGGTACTATTTTTGGCCAAACGCAGACAGTACGCCGTCGGCCATTAGCTTTCATTGTTTCAGAAGGCTTGACGTATTGAAAAAGATCCGCGAAACTTAACAAATAACTGATTTATTGCTTCCGACTATAATAACTTTTGTTAAGTTATGACTCGTTTTATTTCAGTTGCTCAAAATTGATGTACTAGAGGACCGGCCTGTGAAACCCGGTTTTTTGAAAAAACCGGGTTTCTGAGATACCAAACCATTGATGTACAAACAAGACGAGTCGACAGGGAAGCCAGATGGTTACAAATAAAAGGCCATTAATCCCAACTAAAGGCAACTGGGCTTTATCTAAAATCCAAAAGTTGCCCGTCCAACATAGACCCAGGACTCACAAATGAGCATGGAAACCTTGGAGTTTGTTATTCATCCAGATGGCCGAGTGCAAGAAAAAGTGACCGGTATTATCGGCGCTTCTTGTGCTGAGGTAACAGCGGCGATCGAGGCGGAACTGGGAGTGGTGCTATCTCAGCAATCAACTTCCGAGTATTTCGCCCAAGAGCAACATCAGTGGGAGGTTGCAACTGCTAAGGTTGCTGCTTCTAACAACTGGTAAGAGACTCGCAATTTAATAAAATACTGATGTGTTGGGTTCCGTTCCACTGCACCCAACCTACGATTGGTACTCTATTTTTTGTCAAGTCTCTAATCTTTCTTTCTTCCGTTCAGTCTATTTCTTTTATTCTTTTAAAAATCACCATGTCACACTTTAGCCAAATCAAAACCCAGATTCGCAATTGTAATTCTTTGAAAACTGCTTTAACAGATTTAGGAATTGACTGGAAAGCAGGACCGAAAGAAGTACGGGGTTATCGCGGTCAAACTACCCGGGCCGAGGTTGTAGTCGAACAAGATAACGGCTACGATGTAGGGTTTGCTTGGAACGGTCGCGAGTACGAGTTAGTGGCGGACTTGCAGTTTTGGCAGCAAGCTTGGTCTGTCGATCGCTTTCTGAATAAGGTAACTCAGCGCTATGCTTACCATACCGTGGTAAACGAAAGTGCGAAACAGGGCTTCCAGATTGCGGAGCAACAGAAGAACCACGACGGTTCTATTCGTTTGGTGGTTCAGCGTTGGAGCGCTTAAGAGGAGGCAAGAGGCAATAGGCAAGAGGCAAAAGGCAAGAAGTGCCATTTTTTAGGCTTCCCAAAGTTTTTTGCTAATTCCTCCCTATTGCCTCTTGCCTATTGCCTTTTGCCTTGTATTGCCTGTAGCTAATTTTTGCGAAAGTACGATGTCTGATTTTTCAGCTAGTTTTAGGGAATTTTCTCCCGATCGCTCTGGTTTGGAACCGGAGTTAGGGGGGTTTTTGCGAGATGCGAGCGATCGCTCTGGTTTTGAGCCGGAGTTAGGTGGTGCGTTGCGCCAGAAGGGAGTTTATGTTGACGAAATTACTTGTATTGGTTGTAAGCATTGCGCTCATGTGGCTCCCAATACTTTTTATATTGAGGACGATTACGGGCGATCGCGTGCTTTTCAACAAGATGGCGATTCTGAAGAGTTAATTCAGGAGGCGATCGATACTTGTCCGGTAGATTGCATTCACTGGGTCGATTATACGGATTTGAAGCAGTTAGAGGAAGAACGCAAGCATCAGACAATTCCTCTTCCCGGCACTCCTCCAGATTGGAGCGTTGTTAAAAATCACAACCAACAGTCGGAAAATTCTTAATCGATATCGGGTAATGGGTAGCTACTTGTTACCCATTTTTTTTGCTTTTAACTGTTAACTGAAGAATGGGCCAGGGGGTCTCACCCATCATACAGATAGATAGTTCTTCCTCATCAAGTTTATCTTAACAAATAAAAAAGGGATTGTCAAGGGTTATTTTCCACTTTTTAAGAGCAAAATAATGGGGTGCATCTCAAATTTGAAGAGAACCAAGAATTGAAAGCTTTTTGGGAATGCGTGTTGAGTAACTAGAGAGGGAGTGAAGAAACCCGGTTTTTTCAAAAAACCGGGTTTCTGAGAATAGCCAAAACAACTGCAAAGGTAATAATAAAGAAAGTCCAGTCACCTCTCAAATAAATCCTGCCCCATGTTTAAGTTCAAACGGCGATTGTGGAAGTGGCGGGGGGTAATGCTCATCGCCTCTAGCGTTGGGGCATTAGTCCTTGCTGCGACCTCTGCCGGGTTTTTCCAACTCTTAGAGTGGGCCACCTTCGACCTATTTTTTCGCTTGCGACCTCAAGAGCCGGTTGACGAGCGCCTTATCATCGTCACCATCGACGAATCAGACATAGATCGGGTTGGGACATGGCCTCTTTCCGATGTCATGCTGGCTAAATTAATCGCCAATATTAAAGCACAGAATCCTAAAGCTATTGCTATAGACATTTACCGCAATCTGCCAGTAGAACCAGGCTATCATGAATTGGTAGAAATATTTAAGTCAACCCCCAATCTCATCGGCATCGAAAAAGTTGTCGGCAACCGGGTTAATCCTTCTCCAATTTTAAAAGAACTAGGGCAATTAGGTTTTGCAGATGTGGTCTTAGATAAAGATGGAAAAGTTAGACGGGGTTTACTCTCTATTAGAACTGAAGAAGGAATTACTAAATTAGGAATTAGCACCAAACTGGCTTTAATGTATTTAGCAGAGGAAGGCATTAGTCTCGAAACTATCGATGCCGATAGGCAAAAACTGAGGTTGGGTCAAGCTGTATTTATTCCCTTCAGAACCAACGATGGAATTTATGTTAATGCGGATGCAGGGGGCTACCAAATTTTATTAAACTTTCACAGTGGCTTGGAGGCTTTTAAAACTATAACTTTGACAGATGTTTTGGCCAATAAAATTCCTCCCGATCTAATGGAGAATAAAATAGTTTTAGTGGGTGCTGTTGGGGAAAGTCTCAACGACTTCTTTTTGACGCCTTATTCTTCTCAGACTCCGGGGGTTGTTATTCATGCTAATTTACTCAGCCAAATCTTAAGGGGCGCTCTCGAAGGTCGAGATTTTTTTAAGGTTTTACCAGAAAAATCTGAGTGGTTTTGGATTGTAATTTGGTCTTTCAATGGAGCTTCTCTGAGTTGGTTTTTATTAGAAATTACTCGGTCTAACCAGCAAATTTTTATTAAATGGACGGCGACTATTTCTGGCATTTTATTGGCAGGTAATATTTTATTTTGGGGCAGTTATTTAGTTTTTTTAGAAAGTTGGTTGGTTCCCGTAATTTCTCCTTTGTTTGGTTTTACGGTTGCGGCTGTTAGTGCTGCTATTTATCATAATTGGAGGCTGCATCGGGATAGCGAAAAAAAACTAAATCAATTTTTAGAAGCGGTGCCTATAGGAGTGGCAGTATTGGACCGGAAAGGTCAACTTTATTATATCAATAAAACAAGCCGTAGTTTGTTCGGTAAAGGGGCACAAAACTTTCTGAATCTGGAAAATTTTTTAGAGTTTAATCCAATTTATCTGGCTGGCACTAAAGATTTATATCCAGCTAAAAAGTTGCCGATAGTGCAAGCTTTAAACGGAGCAAATGTCATGGCTGACGATTTAGAAATTATCCAAGAAGGTCGGATTATTCCTATTGAAAGTATGGGAACTCCAGTTACAGATGAATTGGGGAATATTATTTACGCGATCGCCACTTTTCAAGATATTAGCGAACGTCGTAAAATCGAAGCGGAACGGGACAAATACACTGAAGATTTATTTAAACTAAATCAGGAATTAGAAGAATCACTAGACAATGAATTTCTCCTCAACGATGCCTGCGGTCGTTTTGTCCCCCATCAATTCCTGTCGTTTTTGGGTTATGAAAGTATCGTGGAGGTCAAATTAGGGGATGCCGTTCAAAAAGAAATGTCGATTTTGTTTTCGGATATTAGAAGCTTTACTAATTTAAGCGAAACCATGACACCGGATGATAATTTCAAATTTATCAATGGTTATTTAAAACGGATGGAACCGGCTATAGAAAATAATAATGGTTTTATTGATAAATACATCGGCGATGCGATTATGGCATTATTTGGAGGCACTGCCGATGATGCAGTTAAAGCAGGAATTAATATGCTGCAATTGCTAGCCGAATATAATACCACGAGACAGCGACCGGAACGACCTCCTATTTCTATCGGTATTGGCATTAATACGGGTTCTTTGATTTTAGGCATAGTGGGTGGTGCAAATCGTATTAGCGGGACCGTGATTAGCGATGCGGTTAATTTGGCAGCTCGCGTCGAAAGTTTGACTAAATTTTATGGGGCGTCTTTGTTAATTTCTCATAATACTTTTTTGCAGCTAAACAATCACAGTAATTATAAAATTCGTTTGATAGATAGGGTGCAGGTTAAGGGCAAATTGGAGTATGTGACTTTATTTGAGGTTTTTGATGCGGACTCCCCAGAAATTCGAGATGGCAAGTTGGCTACGAGGAATTTATTAGAACGCGCCATCTTATGTTATAATATGAAGCGATTTAAAGAAGGTGCTTTTTTATGTGAAGATTGTCTGAAAATAACACCCTGGGATAAAATCCCTCAAATTTATTTACAACGCTGTCAGAGTGGAACTCGATTTTGAAGAAAACCAAGAGTTAGACGTTAATTGTTAATTGTTAATTGTTAATTGTTAATTATTAATTGTTAACTGAGATAAGAGGAGGAATTATTTGTGAATTCAATTTTTAGATTTGAAAACCGCGCCAGTGCGGGAGAACTATTAGCTAAAGCAATTTCTAAGGAGATCGCTAACCTGGACGTTCCGCCAGAGGAGGTGCTTAATTGTATTGTTTACGCCCTGCCGAGGGGGGGGGTGCCGGTGGCAGTACCGATCGCTCGCAGTCTTGCTTGTCCTTTGGATGCGATCGCCGCTAAAAAAATTACTCCCCCGGGCAACCCAGAACTAGCTATTGGCGCTGTAACTTCCGATGGTTGCGTCCTCTGGTCGGAAAATAAGCCGGGAAATGCGTCGGTGGAGAGTACCCTAGTCGATGAAGCTTGCAAAAAAGCTCGCGAACAACTGGATGCTATCTCTCCGGGAGTTCCAAAAATTAGTCCTACGGGCAGATTTGTTATTTTAGTAGATGATGGCATTGCTACGGGGATGACTATGGCGGCGGCGGCTCGGGCGGTACAGTCCCAAAAACCGACTCGACTTTGGATTTGCGTGCCGGTGGGCCCGCCGGAAAGTCTCCCTTTTTTGCAAGAATATTGCGATCGCCTCATCGTTTTGCAAACTCCCCAGCCATTTTTAAGCGTGAGTCGGTTTTATCAGGAGTTCCCTCAAGTTGAAACTGAGGAGGCTAAGGCTTATTTGCAAGAACAGCGTGAGTGGTTTCAATCTTAGATGAAGCGAACCAAGAACGTATTGCTTTTTGGTTCCCTTGGAATGGGGTTCGGGGGGAACAGGCAGGATGCCTGTTCTACGGGGTTTCCTTGGAATGGAGAATTTAGATGAGACTTTGCAATGTAAAATACTAAATCGACATTATTAGTTGTAGGTTCGCCGTGAAACTTTTCATTTACCATACTCCAGAAGAAACTCCCGCCGACAAACTGCCCGACTGCGCGATCGCCGTTGACGTTCTCAGGGCCACGACGACGATGGCCACCGCCCTCAATGCGGGGGCGGAAGGCGTCCGAGTGTTTAGCGACGTTAACGAGTTAATGTCGGTCAGCGAAAAATGGCCTGGGGATAAGCGCATTCGCGTGGGGGAACGCGGGGGCAAAAAGGTTGAAGGTTGCGACGAGGGCAACTCCCCTCTGAATTTTACGCCGGAGGTCGTCTCTGGCAAGCGCTTATTTATGACTACCACTAACGGTACTCGGTGTCTCCGCCGGGTACAAGATTCGCCGGTGGTCCTCGCAGCAGCTTTGGTTAACCGGAGTTCGGCGGTTAAGTATTTGTTAGAAAAGCAACCGGAAACTGTCTGGATCCTGGGTTCTGGTTGGGAAGGCAGTTACTCCCTGGAGGATACTGTTTGCGCGGGGGCGATCGCTCAAAGTCTGATCGCCGAGGCGGGTTATCCCATAGACAACTGCGCCGGTAATGATGAGGTTTTTGGCGCGATCTCTTTATATCTCCAGTGGCAGCAACAGCTTTTTGAATTAATGAACTATGCCAGTCACGGCAAGCGTCTTAAAGGTCTCGAATGTTACGAGGATCTCAAATATTGCGCTCAAACGGATATTCTCGACGTGTTGCCCATCCAGAAGGAACCGGGCCTGTTGGTAAAAGCTTAATCTCGTTCGTAGTAATCGCTTTAGCGATTCTTAAATAAGTATAAATCGAGTCAAGCGCGATTACTACGAACTTTAATCGCTGAAGCGATTACTACGAACTTTAATCGCTGAAGCGATTACTACGAACTTTAATCGAGTCAAGCGCGATTACTACGAACTTTAATCGA
>CAZUCT010000313.1:0-7469 GCA_964619285.1 uncultured bacterium
TCGAGCGATCGCTCGGCCAACTCCAAAAGTCCCGTTGTTGCCAAAGCTTGTTGAATAACTTTTTCATCTTCTGGAGACCACTCTTCTATTTTTCAGGACTTATCCCGGGAGCATCGAATCTTTGTAAAAATATTTTTTTCACCGCGATAAGGGACTTGTGCAAAAATAAACTACCAGTCTCTTGTAGGTAGGGCGCGCGCGAACCTCCACCCAACATCGGTATCTTATTAAATTACAAGTCCCTAACAGGTCGAGCATTTCCGGTTTTAAATGTCCCCAGTAACGTCCTTCTGGGAGATCGACTAGGGTGGGGGCAAATCTATGACCGCCAAAATGACTGCTCCTCCACACGCGCAAGTTTCCGTTGCTGGAGGCGGCAGATTGCGATCGCAACTTTTTGTAGATAGGATAGCCAAACCTGCCGCAAGCTACATCTACATTAGCATGGGTGCAAACCAACATTTCTCTAACGTGACTGGTTTCTTGTCGGTATCGTTCAAAGGAAGATCCGGCCTGTGAAACCCGGTTTCTCAAAGAAACCGGGTTTCTGAGATACCGACAGCAATAATTCCGTTACTAATTCTAAGTAGGAGTGCAAAATTAATTAGACACCGAACAGACAAGATGTCTGTTCTACGGGGAAAATTTTCTGCAAATATTTTTGCCTACCTACTTAAGAGCGTCGGGAACGATATATTCTCTTTTGTCGTACTCGGCAAATAACTCCCCCGAACGAAAGTAAAATAGTATGCGGGTGTAACCCGACCGAGAGTATTCGCGGTCGGGAGCGATCGCGATCGGTTTGAGCTTAACGCCATATTTGACAATTAGCTCCCTCATCAAACCTATAAGGGGTCCGAGCTGCGGATGTTCCAGCCAGGCTCGTTCGGACTAGGGCAGTGCGAGTTCGACGATTAAGCAATAATCGCAAGTTGGAGCAGTACCTATAGGGTCTTCTCCGTTAGCTTTGGAGATCGCCGAGCAAAAATGACGTTTGTTTAAAGTGTTATCGTTCATTGTTTTTTATATTAAGATTGCGATTCGGCAAACACATCTGGATAAATCTTAGGCATCATCTCATCCAACATCCTGCTCAAACCGCGAGTGCCATAAGCCAACCACAATCGTCCGTCAGCACCATAAACCTGCCCGGTTTTAACTGCTGTCAGTCCCTGCCACAGGGGATTATCGTCATAATAATCGGAAAACTCTACATAACCTTCCACGCCAGATGGGATAAAAATCGCCTCTGGATCGATTTTTACAAGCTGTTCGAGAGAAAGGGGAACATAGCCCAAAGGAATGACATCATTGTATTCGGGCGAGACGCACTTAGCAACTTCCATAACGGTAGAACAATTGAGTGACTTATCTGTAGCAACAGCAAAATTTGGTGGTGGGCGATGGATCAACATCACCCTTCGATCGCCAGGCGATTTAGCTTTGTAGTCTGCTAGCTTGTCGAGAAACCTTTGGGCGGCAGCTTCTGCTTCGGCGGTCTTACCTGTAAGTTTTCCCACGTTTTTGAGTTCGGCGATCGCTTCGGAATAACTTTGAGGCCAAAGCAAATAAAAGGGAACTACTCCTTTGAGAATATCCCGCGACTTGCTGTGGAGATATGACAAACCGATAACCAGATCGGGCTTGAGTTTAACAATCTGCTCCACATTTGGCCCTGCAGCTATCCCGGCAATTTTAGGGATCGAAGCAACGCTATCGCCGAGAAGATGAGGTTCTGATGCCCAAAACGCCAAACCTTCTGCGATCGCTACTGGTTTCATTCCCAATTCTGCTAATATATCCAGGCATTGATAATTCAGACAGACGATGCGCTCTGCTGGTTCTTCTAAACCAATAGTAGTGTTAGTTGTATCTGTTACAGTTATTTTAGCTTCTGTAGCCGTATTTTTTGTAGGTGTAAAACTAACCTCCTCAGTTCCAGAACTACAACTCATTATAGTTGCCAGCATTAAAGTCGCAGCTACCCTAAAGGTAACTGAAGGCATTGATTTTTGCTTCCCATCTTTTTTAGTCATAACAGCATCCTTCTTTTTACTTGAGTTGCACGCGATCGCCCGTTACCATCTTTAGAACGTCAACAAATAACGGATGCTAATCGTTCTACCCGGAGCAGCAAAACGTCTAATTTCTGTAGTTCCGAGACGTTCTTGACTAGCAACAGGTAAATATTGACGGTTCAACAAATTTTCAACACCTAATTCAAACCTGCTGCTACCCAATTCCAGAGTGCTAATAAAATCAAATGTTGTATAACCAGTCACATTAAAGTTATCCACCCCCTCATCAAAAGCCCTCGAACGGTTGCTTACATTAAGCATTTGCAAGCGATTTCGCCAATTAGGTAGAGTTTCATTTTCTAAATATAACGTTACCTTAATCGGCTGCACCTCAAGAGCGCTCAGAGCAAGCCAACCGCGATCGTCTCCCGGAGTATCCCCCTCGCCCTCGTTCCAGGTAAAAGCACCTCCAAAACGCCAAATATCCGAAGGTTGCCAATCTAAAGTAGCTTCTACTCCATAATTTCGTTGAGGGCTTCGACTCAAATCTGTCAAACCGTCTGCGCCTACAGTCAGATTTTGCCCTTTGTCGGAATGGTTATAAAAAGCCGCCAAAGTAAACTGCATAGATTCCCAACTGCCGCGCATCCCAATTTCATAATTATTCACTTTCTCCGGTTCTAATAGACCGCTCGTACCGACATCGATCGTTGTACCCCCAATAGCGTTGTCACCGAGAAAAATCAAACTGGGGATAGCAAAACCCTGCGCAAAGTTAGCAAATAAAGATATCTCCGGTGAAGCTTTATAAACAACTCCAGCATTAAAGACTACATCCGAAGCACTATTTGTACCCCCTTCAAACTGCGGCAAAGGTTCTCCAAAAAGCGAATTCAAAAAGTTTGAAGGAAGGAAAGGAGTTCCCGTCCAATCTTCAATACTAGCATTGATGTTTTCGTAACGAACGCCTCCGCTCAGTAACAGTTGTTCGCTAAGATCCCATTGTCCTTGAGCAAAGATACCAACGCTGTTTAGTTCAAATTTAGGAACTGAGTTGAAACGCTCTATAATATTTACTTCTTGACGTTCGTCTAACGCTACGGGATCGAGAATCAATTCTTCGGTTTCGTTTCTTTCGTTGGTATAGTCCACTCCCCAGAGAATGCTGGCAAATTCAGAAACAGGGGTATTAATTTGCAATCTTCCCCCTAACTTTCTCGACTCAATGCCACCTTGTCTGAGTACCGGAGTATCTGGGGAAATTGTGATATTCGGGAAAGCAGATGCGAGCAAATTGCGGAAGTCTTGGAGTCGCTGTCTGAAATCAACTTTTTGAAAGAATAATTGAGTTTCTAGTTGAGAGCCAAACAAATTATCGTTGCGATAAACTAAGCTGAGATTGTGATTTGTTTGTTGGGGTTCCTCTTCGTAATCGAGTTCGCCCACGTTTAAAGCTCTGGCTTTTTGTAAGCCTGGAATTGTAGTTATGATATCATCTGTTATCAGTTCGCTAAAGATGCGATCGTTATAAAGGTTGTAACTTAATTCTAGTCTTTGGTCCTCAGAAAAATTTATTCCTGCTTTGGTTAATAAATTTAAGCTTCTAGTTCCGTCTAAATCCTCTGAGGGAATAATATCTCCTTCGGCATCGTAGAATCGATTGTTTTTATTTAACGAGGCATCAACTCGCAAGTTGAAGTTATCTTGATTGCCAGATAAGCTGTAGCGAGTGTTATAATTTATTCCATCTTCGGGAAAAGCAGTATCGCCTACCGGACTGCCGACACCAACCTCGAATTGCTGTTCTAGCCTTTGGTCTGTTGGTTCGCGAGTGATGATATTAATAATACCGCCAGTTGCACCGCTACCGTAGAGGGCAGAGGGGCCTCGCACTACTTCGATCCTTTCGATCGCCGACGGATCGATCGCGTTCAGCTCTGTCTGGTTGTTATAATTTGAGTTTTGAACCACTCCGTCAATTAAAATTAACGCGGGGCGTCCTCGCAAGTTTTGATTTCGAGTCCTTCTACTGATTAGATTTGGCGGTCCCAAACCCGGAACTAACCTGCCGAGAATATCTCCAACGTTATTAGTTACGTTCGCGTTTGTTTGCGTTTCTATCTGTTCGCGGGTAATTACGGTAACGCTACGGGGTATGTCTTCTAATTCTTGTTCGGTACGAGTTGCGCTAACTACAACTTCGATCTCTTCGATAACCGGAACGATACTCAAAGTCAAGCCCGCTTCTGTATTAATCACTTCTCCTATCGGTCTGCTTGTTTCTCCAGCGATCGTGACTCGGACGTTATTAAAGCCCAGAGGTCTTGCCCTAACTTCAGCTATTCCGGAAATGGGGCGATCTACAATAAATTCTTCTGTATCCGGCAGGGATAGTACGGCATTGGGGATGTCAGCGATTAGAACATTTCCTTCTACCGACGGATTTACTTGCAGTTCTTCTCCAGCAAGAGTTTCGATAACGATCGCTATCCCTTCTGAAGTGCTTTCTATTTTTATATTGGTTATTCGCACTACTTGTTGGGCTAGTTGAATATTTGCCGATAAATTAGCGAGCCTTGTTTGCGGTTGACGATATAACGCTTCCGCAGTGGTGAAAGGATGTTCTATTTCGTTAACCCGGAAAATTTTATTTGTTTGTTGAATTTCTTCTACTTCTCGAACCTCGTGGCCTCCATTTTCAATAGTTAAATTTTGGTTTGCTTCTTCCCCTTGTCGCTTGTCTTCAAAATTGGTATTTATCGCCAGTAAAAAATTACTTCTTGCTAATTTTTGGTTTTCCGATATCGGAGGTGACAGAGGCAATTCTTCACCACTGGTTGGTCGCTCTTGAATATCTGCTTGCGGCAGACCAATTATTAATTCTGAGTTAGCCCAAGTTACATCGTCGGCGACCTTAGCCGCCACTTCGAGCCTGGGATTTTTTAATTCAATTTTATTTGAAATTAATGGCCAATGCGATTGGCGATCGCCTAGCTTTGGGTATCTAACGATAGTTTTTGAAATACCAACTACCTCGGTGCTATCTGCGCGCTTGTTAAATTTATTTATGGAATTATCAAGGGTCTCAACCTTACCCCGCGCTCTATTGCTTTTTTCCTTTTCAATAGGCAAAATTTCCGAGCGTGCTGCTGTAGCAGTTACCGCTAATAAAGCAACAGCCACCCCCATTTCTTTTAATTTTGCTCGATCGTTCATTCTTTTTACTACATTAAAATTTTCTTTTTTTGTTGTCCAAGACGATCCATATTAACGAGCATCACTCAATCGCCTTTTTGCTATATCTCTTGATTACAGCGTAACTATGCTACTTAAAATATCTGCCTCTGTTGCATTCGCAATAGACGCTATTATTTGCCCGGATGTTGTAGATATCTGAATTGCTTCTATCCTTCCCGTCTCAGGGTTTACTACAGCGTTAGGATTAATTCCCGCTAGCGTTCCGATAATTATTGGGTCTATACCATGAGGAAATAGAGGAATCAAATCTAAACCTACACCCAAGCCGGGATCGCGGGGGGTTAAAACGATGTCTGCTGCTGTTAAGCCAACAAGGCCGATGCGATCGCCCTCAGCTGCATTAAAATCCATAATCAAATCCCCATCACTTCCGGGCGGTAAGGTAGAATCAACAATTAACGCAAAAGTATCGGCACCTGCATTTCCCGTCAGCACATCTTCCCCTCTGTCACCCCAAACGGTATCATCTCCCGCACCACCAATGACCACATCGTTGTCTTTGCCACCTCGCACTACGTCATTTCCGGCACCGCCTGCAACCAGATCCTCTCCGTTATTCCCGTTAAGCTCGTCGTTACCACCTTCCCCAAACAATTGGTCGTTATCTTTACCGCCGAACATTGTTTCGCTGTCCCTCGAACCAGTTACCACATCGTTGCCTCTTAAGGCAAACAGACTATCGCCTGCTTCGATTTCTCCTGACAATACAGTTTTCGTATCTCCCGCATCTGTTAATAATAGAGGCATTTTAAAATTCTCCTTTTCTGCTATTTTGGCATTTGGACCATACCCGAAGCCCGGTTCGAGTAAGGAATTTGTTTGTGTTTTTAACACCTACCTAAGTTTATTCAATTTTCAATTTAGTTTTTTGCTGCAAACGGAGTTTTTTTTTGCCCGTTCTGGATCGGTTAAAAATCTCAAGAATTGAGGCTCATCTTGTAAGCTCTGGGAGTAAGGCCAAAATGTCTTTTAAAAGCATCGCAAAAGCGACTTTGACTTCTATATCCCACATTTTGAGCGACTTCCCCAACGCTCAACATTTGCTCGGCCAAAAGATTTTTCGCGCGCTCCATGCGGACTTTTTGCAAATATCCAAATGCAGTGGTACCGAATACTTCTCGAAAACCGCGCTTGAGTTTATAATCGTTAATTCCTACTTTTCTGGCTAATTCTAATAACGAAGGTGGGTCTTCTAGGTTTTTTTCTAAAATATTTTTGGCATGGTGGATGCGGTCTATGTCCCCCGGTTGCAAGCAACTAGAACAACTAATTGGGCGATCGCTTTCCTTTAATTGCGCGAACTGCAAAGCGATTAATTCCAGCACTTTACTTTCGAGATAAATTTGTTTGGTAATTCCTTGATAGGGGCAGTTAATAATTTGTTGTAAAGCTTGCTGCATTGCTGGAGATATTCCCCCTACATTTTTATGAAAAATCGGAGCCGAATCCTTCGCTATTAATGCTTTTAATTCATGGGGAATTAAGTCAAGCTGACTGCCGCTAAAACTTCTTAAAATCTCCGGATTCACAAGTATTCTGATACCGTGCAACCTTTCTCCTGCTGGGGTTTCTTCTATTTCTTTAGTACCGGGAACCAAAAATAAATAATTTTCTCCAGCTTTTTCGTAATAATAATCATCTGCTATCCCTTCTGTTAAAACTCGGCAACAACCAGAAAGCCGAAAGGCTAATACTAATGGCATCGAATCATCGTGTCTGTATTCTAATCCCACTGTAGATTTACTTTGACAACCGCTAATTGCAATCTTTAACCCAGGGCGAAGTTGAATTTCTCGCCGATAGGTTTTTCCTAACTGATGGGTTACTTTAATAACGCTTTCAAAATTGTTGGATTGGCGAAAAACTTTACCTGTTTTTAAAATTTCTTCCCGCATTTGCTCGTATTCTGTTGCCGTTAATATTTGTGTCATTTTTATTTGCTTTTGTCTCTGTTAATCGTCAAACCAATTGATGTTAATCGGTAGTCCAGAAACCCGGTTTTTCTAAAAAACCGGGTTTCTTAATCAATACCTTCGCCATTTTCTTGTAGGTCGGGCTCCGCGAAGCGGAACCCAACATCAAGCCCCCCCCAAAGGGGGGCCGGGGGGGATTGTTGGGCTTCGTTGCACGGGCACCCTACCTACAAATCAGGTTAGATGGCCCATAAAGGTCATCCCTTATGGGCCGCTAAAT
>CAZUCT010000314.1:0-5879 GCA_964619285.1 uncultured bacterium
TAGGGTGCCGAGAAACCCGGTTGGCAAAAAACCGGGTTTCGACCTTTTAGATAGGATGCCGAGAAACCCGGTTGGCAAAAAACCGGGTTTCTTCGCCAAAATCAAAAAATACCTGCAAGAAAATCGCTAACTCGCCCGCCAGAAACCGGGTTTTTTCAAAAAACCCGGTTTCTTAAATCTCGATGCTGGCGAAGGTATTCTTATTAGACTCCACCCAATCTACAAAAAAATGGCGAAGGTATTGTTCAAAAAACCGGGTTTCTTAATTCTGAGCGATCGCCTGGTAAAATCGGAAAAACACACATTGGAGGTTGGTTATGACAGCAGAGGAACTATTAGAAAAATATGCACAAGGAGAACGCAAGTTCCGCCGTGAAAAGCTAATAGGAGCAAACCTGACAGAAGCAAAACTTGTTGAAATTCATCTATATAAAGCTGATTTGAAAGAAATTGATTTGAGCAGGGCAAATTTGACTAATGCTAATTTGTCTCAGGCAGATCTAAGTAAAGCATCTCTCAGCGATGTCAATTTTACTAGGGCAAATTTGGAAAATGTTAGTTTTCATAAAGCTAATCTTCAACGAGCAGATATGAAGCTAGCTAATTTATCTAAATCCGATTTATCTGAAGTTAATCTAACTGATGGCTATTTAGTGGGGGCAACACTAGAAGATACTAATTTGAAAAAAGCCTGCCTTGAAGGAGCGAGTTTAGAAGCGGCGAATCTTCATAATGCTAATTTAAGTAGTGCTAATCTCAAAGGAGCAAATCTCAGAAAAGCCGACTTAACCGGTGCTAACATTTATGGAGCCACTTTTGACAACGCGGACCTAACTGATGCGATAATGCCAGATGGAGAAATCTATAATCTGGAAACCTCCACCAACAAACAACCAAATAGGAGAAAACCGATGGAACGCCAAATAATAAAAACCGACGACGCCCCCGCACCAGTGGGGCCTTACAATCAAGCGATCGCCGCCCAAGGCAAAATGCTCTTCGTCTCCGGGCAAATAGCGATCGATACCCGCCTTAACGAAATCGTCTATACCGACGACGTGGCAAAACAAACCGAACAAGTAATGAAAAACCTCGAAGCGATCCTTACTGCAGCCGGTGCCACATGGTCGAACGTCGTTAAAACCACCGTTTTCCTCAAAGATATGAACGACTTCGCCACCGTTAACGGCATCTATGCTAAATATTTCGACCCCGACACCGCCCCCGCCAGAGCTTGCGTCGAAGTCTCCCGCTTGCCCAAAGATGTTCTGGTGGAGATTGATTGTATAGCGGTGGTTTAAAATATTGTAGGATTGTAGGTCGGGCTCCGCGAACCTCCACCCAACACAACGCAAAAGTCCGCAGCATTGTAGTAGGTTGGGTGGAGTGAAACGAAACCCAACACAAGGCAAAAGTCCGCGATCCATGAGAATATGTTGGGTTCCACGAAGGTCCGCACAACCTACAATTAAACTGGAAAAAAAACTGTATTGGAATTAAAATAAGTGTCTATTTTTACCGCACATCCTCAAACTCTGTTCTCCATAACCCTAGTTGGAGTCTGGCTGGGTGCCATCTTAATCGTAGCTGAAGGACTCAATCGTTTTACCTCCGTAAGCTCCGAAGTCTCCCGGAAAATAGTCCACATCGGCAGCGGCAACGTCATTTTATTGGCTTGGTGGCTGCAAATACCCCCATGGATCGGCATCGGTGCCGGCATCCTCTCTGGGGCGATCGCTCTCATCTCCTACAAACTCCCCATTTTGCCCAGCATCAACAGCGTCGGGCGTACCAGTTTCGGCACGTTTTTCTATGCCGTTAGTATCGGCACTCTCATCGCTTGGTTTTGGCCGTTGCATCTCGAACAATATGCCGCTTTGGGAATCTTAATTATGACTTGGGGTGACGGTTTGGCTGCTATTATCGGTCGAAGATTTGGCAGCCATTCCTATCAAATTGGGGATATTAAAAAAAGTTGGGAAGGTTCCCTGACAATGTGTTTGGTTAGCTATCTAATTTGCAGTTTAATTTTATTAGGAGTGGAGGGGAATATTTGGCAAACTTGGGTAATTTCTTTAGTAGTGGCATTAGCAGCTAGCAGTTTGGAAGCTTTTTCTAAATTGGGAATTGATAATTTAACAGTGCCAGTTGGTAGTGCCGCCCTTTGTTATTGGTTGATGCAAGTTTTTTCGTAGAACAGACATCTTGTCTGTTCGGTGTAAAATGTTAACTTTATTAGGAGGAGAAAGATGATAATTTCTCGGGTAATTCTCAAAAATTGGCGCAACTTTCTTTCCGTGGATGTTGAAATAGGCGATCGCCTTTTTTTAGTCGGTCCTAATGCTTCGGGAAAATCTAACTTTCTCGATGTATTTCGTTTTTTAAGAGATATCGTTAAATCAGGAGGCGGTTTACAAAAAGCCATTCAAGACAGACAAAGTTTATCTAAAATTCGCTGCCTTTCAGCCAGGAAATCGCCCAATGTAGAAATAGAAATACATTGGGCAGAATCAGCAAATAAAAAACCTATTTGGAAATACAAGATCGGCATCAAACAAGAAAGCCGAGGAAAGCGTCAACCATATTTAGCTTATGAAAAGGTATGGCAGGGAAGTCAGCAATTAATTAATCGACCAGATGAAGAAGACAACCAAGACAAATTACGCCTAACCCAAACTTACCTAGAACAAATAAACTCTAATGCTAAATTCCGAGAAATAGCAGAGTTCTTTGAATCAGTTTTGTACTTGCATCTGATTCCTCAACTACTACGTTATCCCAACTCTTTTGCTGGACCCGGAATTGATGGAGATCCCTTTGGTCGTAGCTTTCTTGAAAGGCTAGCTAAAGCTCCAGAAAAAACTCGAATATCGCGCTTGAAAAAAATTGAAGATGGTTTGCGCGTGGCCGTGCCAAATTTGCAGCAACTTAGTTTTATTAAAGATGACGTAGGCGTTCCCCACCTAGAAGCAATTTACGAACATTGGAGACCTACAGGTGCAAAACAAAGAGAAGACCAATTTTCTGACGGAACTTTGCGTTTAATAGGTTTGCTTTGGTCCTTGTTAGAATCAGATTCGTTGCTGCTATTAGAAGAACCAGAACTGTCTTTAAATTCAGCGATAGTTTCCAAATTGCCCCCCTTAATGTATCGATTGCAGCGACAGAAAAAAAGACAAATAATCCTTAGCACTCATAGCGCAGATTTATTGTTAGATGAAGGCATTGGCGGAGAAGAAGTTCTTATCCTCAAACCAGACAAAGAAAATACAAAAGTGGCACTCGCTTCTTCAATTCCAGAAGTTCGAGACTTGTTAGAAGGAGGTTTGAGCGTTGCCGATGCTGTCTTGCCGCTAACTGCACCTCCAGAAGTAACGCAATTGAGTAGATTTTAATGACAAATCCCATCCCGATTAACCTAGCCGTAGAAGATGCCCTCAGCGAAGCAATTCTTAGGCAAATACTCCGAGAGTCTCAACGCGATTTTATTGATTTCGTTAACAATTATTGGCAAGTAGAAATAGCCGCCCTCTCTTCTCCAAGTTTGAAAAGAGCTTGCGATGCCATTCTAACTTTTGAACCCACATGGCAAGAGACAGAGTAAAAGCAAATCGCTAACACAAACAACAAACAACCCCCTTCTCAAATGTTTTTAATCGAACTGAGAAAGGGGTTGTTAATTTAAGACTGACACTGTTTGTCGTTGTTAATTGGTTTGATGGAAAAGTTAAATTTTTGTTAATTAGTCTGCCAATTTATGACTTTTGTTGGGGTCTCCTTCAAAAGGACTCTCGCCTACTTGAGGATAGTCATCTTTATTAGGACCGAACACGCGAGCTACCCCTTCGTAAATGTAACCAAGCATATCTTTAATGGATTGCAAAATATTCATAACTTTTTTCCTCCAGTTGTTATCTAAATTATCTATGGTTTTATTGCTGATGTTTTTACTTTAGCGCAAACTTCTAGCGATCGCCCACCTTTTAACATTTTTTGAGCTTTTTTAACCCTTCTTAATCATTTAGCCCCTGGAAGTTGCATCTCAATCGCATTTTTGTATTATTTCTTAACAAATCTCCATTTTGATGAAAAAAAAGCCTCAGAACGGGGGCCAAATAAATCTCAGTAATTTTTACTAAGCCATTATGCTTTTTCCTTAATTTACCATAACACAAAAATTAACAATTTGGCAGCAACAAACTTAAATCTCTACCCACGGGCAGATTTTCCCAGATTAATAATTAAAACTCATCAAAAACCCCCGGGCAAATATAGTAATTTTCACTATAATTAAACAGAAGCTTTGAGTTAAATTGTCAGATGAACGCAGCAGAAGACCAACAACTAACCATTTCCCCAGAAGACTACGGCCTCCTAACAGACCTCTATCAGCTAACGATGGCCGCCTGCTACGTCGGCGAAGAGTTGGACCAACGGCAGGCCAGCTTTGAACTGTTTGCCCGACGGCTGCCAGGGGACTTCGGCTATCTCATCGCCATGGGCCTAGCCCAAGCCCTCGACTATTTGGAAAACTTGCGCTTTAGCGGGGCCCAAATTGAAGCCCTCAAACAAACGGGAATCTTGGACGGGGCCCCCGATCGCTTCTGGTCGGTTTTAGCAGAAGGTAGCTTCACCGGCAACGTTTGGGCCCTGCCAGAAGGCACTACAGTATTTCCCAACCAACCCCTATTAAGAATAGAAGCGCCCCTCTGGCAAGCACAAATTGTCGAAACCTATCTCCTAAATACCATTAATTACCAAACCCTCATTGCCACCAAAGCCGCCCGCCTGCGCGATGTAGCCGGTTCGGAAGCGAGCCTGTTGGAATTTGGCACCCGCCGCGCCTTTAGTCCCCAAGCTTCCGTGTGGGCGGCCCGGGCGGCGATCGCTGGCGGAATGAACGCTACTTCTAACGTTCTGGCGGCAATAAAGTTAGGTCGCAAACCCTCGGGAACTATGGCTCACGCTTTAGTTATGGCTATTTCGGCGATCGAAGGTACCGAACAAGATGCTTTTACCGCCTTTTACCGATACTTCCCCGGGGCAGCCCTTTTAATAGACACCTACGATACGGTGGCAGCGGCGCTGCAGTTGGCCGAGAGAATGAAGTGCGGGGAGATAGATGTCAAAGCAGTACGGTTAGACTCGGGAGATTTGGTAAAATTATCTAAAGAAGTGCGATCGCTCCTCCCAGAAGCAACGATATTTGCCAGCGGCGATATCGACGAATGGGAAATTGCTAAATTAAAAGAAGCCGGCGCAATAATAGACGGTTACGGCATCGGCACCAAATTAGTCACCGGTTCCCCAGTCAACGGAGTTTATAAATTAGTAGAAATTGACGGCATCCCCGTGATGAAAGAAGCCAGCGGCAAAGTGACTTATCCGGGACGCAAGCAAATCTTAAGATATTTTGAAGATGGTAAAATTCGGGGAGATTGTCTGAAATTATTAGACGAGGAAATAGAAGTGGATGGGGAAAGTGCCAGTTTATTAGAATTGGTAATGCGGGATGGCAAACGGTTGAAACAGCCGGACAGTTTGGAGGCGATCGCCAAACGCACCGCCGCCTCCGTTGCCAGCTTGCCGCCAGAAACCCGCCGTTTGGAAAATCCCAACTTGCCACCGATGGAAATTTCGCCAAAATTGCAAGAGCTGACGGAGAAAACGAGAAAGTCAATTCTCAGTTCGTAGTAATCGCTTTAGCGATTTAAGTTGTTTTAAATCGCTAAAGCGATTGCGGCAAACTCATAACTTTTATCGCTAAAGGGATTACTACAAACTAACAACAAAGCGATTACTACAAACTCATAACTTTTATCGCTAAAGCGATTACTACAAACTCATAACTTTTATCGCTAAAGCGATTACTACAAACT
>CAZUCT010000314.1:5979-7400 GCA_964619285.1 uncultured bacterium
CAAAGCGATTGCTACAAACTCATAACTTTTATCGCTAAAGCGATTACTACAAACTAACAACAAAGCGATTGCTACAAACTCATAACTTTTATCGCTAAAGCGATTACTACAAACTAACAACAAAGCGATTGCTACAAACTCATAACTTTTATCGCTAAAGCGATTACTACAAACTAACAACAAAGCGATTGCTACAAACTCATAACTTTTATCGCTAAAGCGATTACTACAAACTAACAATATAGCGATTACTACAAACTAATGAAAAATTCAAAAATCTTATCGGGATTAATGGGAGTTTGTGTCGGCGATGCCCTGGGGTTTCCGGTGCAATTTGCTCCTCGCCAAGCAAGAGTTCATGCCCCCGTGACGGGAACGATCTCTCATCCAATTTGGAAATGGCCGGCCGGTTTTTGGTCCGACGATAGTTCCCTAACATTTTGTTTGGCAGAAGCATTGTGCGATGGGTTTGATTTAGAGGCGATCGCGAACAACTTCGTTTGCTGGCGCTACGACGGTTACTGGACTCCCTTAGGACAAGCATTCGACGTCGGCGGCACTACCAATAAAGCAATGTCTCGCTGCGGTGAATTTAGGAGACGATACCGATACAATCGGTGCGATAACTGGTGGGCTGGCGGGTATTTATTACGGTTTCGATAATATTCCTTCGGAGTGGCTGAAGGTTATTGCGAGAAAAGATGATATTGTTGACTTGGCGAAAAGCTTGGAGAGTGTATATGGATAAAATAGCATTATTTGGAACCAGTGCGGATCCTCCGACGAGGGGACATCAAATAATAATTAAGTGGTTGTCCGACAATTTCGACAAAGTAGTAGTCTGGGCATCGAACAATCCCTTTAAGTCTCACCACGCATCGTTAGAAAAGCGATCGCAAATGCTAGAGATATTGATAAAAGAAATACAGCCTCCCAGAGATAATGTATTAGTTTATGCAGAAATAAGCAGCCACCGGACCTTAGAAACCGTCCGCAAGGCCAGGGTCAAATGGACTGATGGCCAATTTACCCTAGTAGTGGGGTCCGACATCGTAGGCCAGCTACCCGACTGGTATAAAATAGAAGAACTGTTGGGACAAGTGGCCATTTTAATAGTGCCCCGTCCCGGTTATGGGATAGAAGAGGCCAATTTAGAACGACTGAGGCAACTGGGTGCTAAAGTAGAGATTGCCAACTTAAAAGGGCCAGATGTTTCCTCCACGGCCTATCGCCAGGGCGGGGATGCCAGCAATTTGACCCCGGCCATTAAAGACTTTATCGATCCTAATTGGTATTAATTAATGGTACTAACGCAGCATAGCTAAAATGATGGGTAACAATTTTTTACCTTTTGGGGCAATTAGCAATTAGCAATTAGCAATTAGCAATTAGCAATTAGCAATTAGCAATTAGCAAAAAGC
>CAZUCT010000315.1:0-5586 GCA_964619285.1 uncultured bacterium
TATGCAAAATTGAGATGCTCCCAAATTTTCCCCGTAGAACAGACATCTTGTCTGTGTCTAATTAATTGTCTAATTAATTTGGCACTCCTACTTATACCAGAAATTAGTTTGATGCTTTTTAGATTTTCAATAAATAAAGGCCAAATAACTCTCTAAAGTAGGTTTTGATTGGACCATTAGAAGCCTAAGAGCGAAAATGTTAATTTTTATCACAAAAGCAGCGATCGCTCTGAAAATGCTTCTCGGAAAATTTTGGCCAATTATTAAATAGTTGACCCTGATGTTTTGGCCCCAGAAATAAACAGCTCTAGGGACGAAAAATGACGCTAAAGTAAAACCCCGAATCCTGAGCGTTATTGCCGCGATCGTCGAGGTCTATTAAAGGAATGCCATAATCGAGACGGACGTTAAATTGAGGAACTGGCTGCCACATCACCCCCATACCGGCACCCACTAAAAATCTTTGACTGGGTAAAAACTCGTTGTTGGGATTATCGTCGTTATTCCAAACGGCCCCGGCATCAATAAAAGGGATAAACTGAATCGTAGGCAAACCAGAATCATCCCGCTCGAAGGTAATTCGATCTTCAATAGAAAAGCGGAAACCGTTGTCCCCAGAACGAGCGTTTTGTCGGTAGCCCCTTAAAGAAAGACCGCCGCCAATAACAAACTGGTGGGATGGCAATAAAGCAGTAGTAGAAAGTTGGACATCGCTTTGAACGATTAACAAATGATTGGCGCTAAGTCTTTGTATCCTCTGGATCTGACCTTGCCAGCTAAAAAAGCGACCGTCTGGAACCGGTTCGTTTTTCACAGTGGCATCGAATAAATCCACGCCCAAATTAAATTGCGATCGCAAAGCCCAAGCACCTCTGGGGTCTCTTCGCAAATAATCTTGTCCCAACTTAATAACCG
Organism: uncultured bacterium; assembly: GCA_964619285.1. Lineage (GTDB taxonomy): Bacteria > Cyanobacteriota > Cyanobacteriia > Cyanobacteriales > Microcoleaceae > CALKCV01. Next base: position 916 of record CAZUCT010000315.1, read on the forward strand.
TAGAAGTATTAGTCCCATCACCTTCACCGCGCCCCGCACCAAAACCAAAAGATTCCCCGGCCACAAAAGTATCGCTTTGCTGATAGCTCAATCCCAAAGACAAAGCCAATTCTTCCACAGGGGTTCTTAGGAAAGGTTGACGATAACTAAACTCGTAAACCTCAGTATTGCCGCTAATATCAAATTCCCTAAACTCAGCTTGAGTGATGCTATTACGATTCGGGGCTGCCCTTAATTGGACAGTGCCATTCATCGCATTAATTGGCAAATTGTAAATAAAATCAAAAACTTCCGAATCGCCATCGCCAATTAAATCGGCACTGTTATAAGAAGCAACAAATAAATCTCCATTGCCCGTTAAATTGCGATGGACTACTGTCACGCCCGCTCTTTCGGAACCGACGCTGGGTGGCGAATAGTTATCGATATTGACGCTAACATCAAAAGGATCGGCTTCAGTTACTCGAACTACGAGAATACTTTCTCCTTCCTGTTGGGAAGCTCGCAAACTAGCTTCTACATTTTCCAATAAAGGATTGGCCCGGAGCAAGCGGAGTTGATTTTCAAGGGAGGCAGTATCTAAAGGCTGGTCGGCCCCAAGTCTAATTCGGCTTTTTAAATAAGAAGGATTTAATCGCTTTAAACCTTCTATCTGAATTTCCCCGAGAATCCCTTCTAAGACTTCAATTTTTACGACCCCATCAACCACCGTCTGGGGAGGTAAAATCGCCCGAGAAGTAATGTAGCCCCGTTCGAGATAAATTTCAGTAATCGTATCTCCCACCTGCCTTAGCTGGGCCAGAGAAACAACCCGACCTTCTAGAGGCTCCACAATCGCTTTTATTTCTTCTGGAGTCAAAACCGTACTACCTACCACTTGAATTTCGGTAACCTCAAGCACCGCATCGGGTTGTTCTGGGAGAGGTTGTTCTGGCGGTACTCTTTCGAGGTCGGGAATTTCTGGAGGTTCCGGCTCAGTGGGCTGGGGCAGGGGTTGGAGAAAGCGATCGCGATTGGGATCGGCTCCTGGATTCTCTGATGGCAGCGGTCCTTTAGGCAAATCGGGATTTTGGCCTGGTTGTTGGTTGGGCAGGTTTTGCACCGTCTGCGTCCCATAAAAATCGAAGTCAAAACCCAACTCCTTAGATGGAGCTAGGTTTTGATGGAGCTGCTCGTTCCCAAAATGGAATTGCTTGACAGTCTTAGCAGCATCGTGCATAACATCCAGAGTTTGACAGGAAGCATCGCCGGCGGGTAAACCTGCCATCAAGAAGGCACTGGAAATTGAGAAAAGAAAGCTAGTTTTTGTCAGACTGAAACTCCAGTTCATAGAGAACTTTAGTGGTTGATTGTGGGTTGATATTGATTTAACAAGGCAGTTTAACCTAACACGAAACCAGGGCCTTTGCTGAATCTACTACTTACTCAGAAACTAATTTAGTTTGTAAAAAAGGTTGTCGTGCTATTGGTTCTAGCTTCACTTCCTTTAAAAGTTGGTTCCACTTTAGTTCTAGTTCAACGTCCCCGGGATTGGAGCGCCGTAACTCCCCTAAAGCGGCCAGAGCATCGTACCAGATAGCCTGGCCCTCGTAAATGCCCAAACTTTCTTCCAGGTTAGCTCCTTCGAGCTTTGTGATTAAACTTGGACTGAGTTCTACGCGCTTGACCCAACCGGTGACTAAATCTAAAAAGCTACCGTCAGCATTTTTCACCGTTAAATAGAGACGATAAGTTTTGCCTACTTCTAGTACAGGAGAAGTTTCGATCTCTGGAATGCTGATGCTAAAGATGCCACCTTCTGGGGTGTTCATGTTGAAACTTGTTTTGTAAATTGTATTATCGTCTTCATCTGCCAATTCAAATTCTACGGTACTGTTTCTAAGAGGGGCAGAAACGTGGTAATAAAATGTTGGCCTCCCCGATACGGTTAGTCCCATTAATGTTTGGGGGATTAAGGCAGTGAGACTGGGGCCGCGAGTTCCTCCTCCTTCTCTTCTCCCGGGGATTCCTTTATCGGGTGCGGTAAATTGATTCCAACGGCTGTTTTCTATTTGTTCTTTGCCCGAAGGTTCGGAATTTAAATTTCCTTGAGCAAGGATCGGGTTGATGTTATTGACTGTCAGTTTTAAGCGATCGCCCGACCATAGAGGAGTATTTTCGGCCCTGGCATTGCTTCGGGAATTAAGGCTCGCTATTGTTGTTATAGACAAAGCTAGGCAACCTGCGGCCATAGCTGGTAGGTATTTCAAAGGCATATTTATCAATCCACTCAATTAATTAACTATTAGTTCGTTTGATTCTATTTTACTTCAGCTTTTAGATACTCCAATTGAAAGCTTGATTTTTCGTTCCTCAAAGGAATTTTGGCTAAAACTCGAAACCACTAATAGTTCGTGCTTTGGAAAAATAATTTGATTATTGAGATGGGGGCGATTCTTGGTTCTAAAAATCGAAATATTGCTTTTGTTTTCGATGTCTAGAAAAAATAAGTAGCATTTTGAGTATTAGTTTTGGTATGACAAATTATTAGCGATCGCTTTACCCAGAAAATCTGGGCCAGTACCACTAAGATGATGAAAAGATTTTTAATTTTTTAATAACTTATGACCTTCCAACAACCAACTATTTCTGGCCAACATCTAGGCCCGCGAACCATAAGACCGATAGGGGTGACCTCCCTGCATGGGATGGCCTTTTCAGGAGATACCCTTTATGCGGTTGACAAAAATAGGGGTTTCGTACTGGAAATCGACCCAAAAACTGACAATACCACCATTTTGAATCCCTATCAGACAGGGGAATTTATTGATGTCACGGGTTTGGCAATTTGGGAAGATACGATCTGGTTAACGCGAGATAACAGCGTTTACTTCTGTCCGAAGGCTCTTAACAACATTTCCAAAACTGTCCTAACCCCCCAACATTTTGTTACTTTGCCCGAGCCGGTTGAAGGAGTGGCAGTTTGGAAATCCACTGTTTATATTACTTCTAAAAAAACGGGCTGTATTCTAGTTTATAGTTTCAATACAGGTCAAGAAATTACCCGATTTTATGCCCCCGGAATTGGGCAAGAAAATATTACAATTCGAGATGAAGAACTTTGGTTGTGCGATCAGGAAGAGCAAACAGTTTACTGTTTAGAAAGAGCAACTGGAAAAATTCAATATAGCGTTTTAACACCTTTTGAATGCCCGACGGGTTTGGCATTTCATACTAATGCTGAAACGGGAGAGGAACAACTTTATGTTGCTTATGCAGGAGACGAACTTTACATTCGGGAAGAGCCAAACTCTCTAATACAATATCAGTTAAATAGACGCGATCGCTCTTTTATTCATCCCCTGTATTTTTATTACAACGAAAAGGAACGCTATTCTCTATCTAATGGCTTTTTAATCGAAATGTCTTATGTAGAAGAACTCGAACCATTAGAAGAATTCTTCTTAGAAGATTTGGAATGGCGCATCGCTTTGCCAGCGGAAACTCACCGACAAAAAATTAGGCAAATTTCCCCTATTGGAATGCCTTTTACCGAAGAAGTTCAAAACGGGCAAAAAGTAGCTGTTTTTAAATTTAAACCCCTACGTTCTAGGGAACGACGCATCTTTGGTTGGAAAGCTCTTTTAGAAGTACGAGCAATAAAATATCAGCTCCAACCTTTCGACGTCGAAAAACTGCCAGAAATTCCCCCAGAATATAAAAGTCGTTATTTGGTAGATAACGACAATTTAGCCATGAATAGCGAGATTGTCATCTCGGCGGCCCAAGAGGCTCTTGGCAGCGAAACTAATCTTTTGCGAAAGCTTTTGAGAATTAGAAATCACGTTTACGATCGCCTTTCTTACGGAGTAACTGCTAAAATTGACACTCCCGATGTCGTCCTCAAAAGGGGTGTAGGTTCCTGTGGAGAATATGTTGGCTTACTGTTAGCTTTAGCGCGACTTAATGGCATTCCTTGTCGCACTGTGGGTCGTTATAAATGCCCTGCTTTTGCCGACCGTAAAGGAGTGCCTTTAGAGCCAGAGTTTAATCATGTTTGGTTGGAATTTTACATACCCGGTTTTGGTTGGGTGCCCATGGAGTCAAACCCGGATGATATTCAAGAAGGCGGTCCTTATCCGTTACGCTTTTTTATGGGTTTGGCTTGGTATCATGTGGAAATTGGCAAAGGTATTAAGTTTCAAACCCTTAAAAATCAAGGAATTCCTGTTAATAAAGAACAGGTTTCGATAGGCAGTTTGGCAATTAATCACGTCAGGTTTACTATTCTCGAAGAGTTGCCTGCGGTATCAACTTGTTAATGACCAAAAATAGAGGACAATGATGGGATATTCAGTGGTTAACGTTCTAATTTTAATTGCTCTGGGATTACTGTTAGTTGTTACCCTTGGGGTTGTTTATCTGACTACTGCTGAATGGCGCGATCGCAGGCGCCAGCAAAGAGATAACAAGGGTAATTAATAATTGTCAGTTGAATAGCACAGAAACCCGGTTTTTTGAAAAAACCGGGTTTCTTAAAATTACCTTGCTTGTAGTAATCGCTTTAGGGATTTAAAAAGTTCGTTGAAAATCGCTAAAGCGATTACTACGAACGTTGCTTAATAACCTGCTTCTTCGCTTGTAGTAATCGCTTTAGGGATTTAAAAAGTTCGTTGAAAATCGCTAAAGCGA
>CAZUCT010000315.1:5686-7384 GCA_964619285.1 uncultured bacterium
TTACTACGAACGTTGCTTAATAACCTGCTTCTTCCTCATATTCGGGCATCTTCCTTTTTTGAGGAATATTCACTCGTGGGGCTTGATAAGGTTTAGGGGCTTCATCATCTGCCCAAGCATCGTTTTCTAATGGTTCCTCATATTCGTAGTCGTCGTAAGCAGGAGCTGGCCTGCGTTCGGGTGGTGGATATCGCTCCTCTTCGTAATCGTATTTTTCGGATTCGCTCCAGTTATCCTCTTCGTAATAATCTTCTTCATAAAGAGGCTGTCGTCGCACCCGAGCCCGAGGTTCAGGGGGAGGCAGAGGCTCTTCGTAATACTCTTCGTAAACTGGTTTTGCCTCCACCACCGGGCGGGGTGGGGGTGCAGATTCGTAATCTTCGTCCCAAATCTCTTGGGGGGCAGAAACTACCGTCCGTCGTTCCGGGGCAACAGGTTGTCCGGGGCCTAATTGATTTTCTGGTTTGACGGTGGGCGGATAGTAAATTCCATCTTGCTCTCGCTGCCAAGGTGCTTCTCCCAAACCCAGGCGTTCTATGATTCCCACTGTCAATTGTTGCAATCTTTCTTCGGAACCTTCAAAGACGATTAACCTGTTGGGGCCGCTGCTGACAATTTCTTCGATACCGAGTTCGTAGGTGCTGATGAACTGGTCGGGGATTTGGGGGATACCGATGGAGGCAATAATTAAGGAGACTAATTTACTTGTTTCGGTATCGAACTTGAAACCTCTAACGCGCCCCAGAGGTTCTCCGGTTTCGGTGATGACCTCGCTATTAATCAAATTGCTGTAAGCTTCTACCTCGATGTCGTCTTCGAGAACTCTTTCGTCTTCGACTAAAACCACGTCACCTATTTCTCGGACGTTTTTGAGAAACATATATTTGGGGAGTCCGGCGACGGCCAAAATATTGTCTCGCATTCCTATGGCCACCACTTCCCGCCTATCTATGTCCACCCATAATTGACTTACTACCCCCAGACGACGGGCCCCGTCGCGGGTAATTACTTGAGTTCCTAACAGATCTGAGCGTTGGCGGATTTGTTCTAATGTCATTCCGATCTAATCCTGATTATATTTTAGATTTTCTATTTTCTATTTTAGATTGAGCCTGGAGGATGTCCTTTGGGCTAAAAAATTATCATCACCTTAAGTTTTTCTTTTTTTTAACAACTTTTGTGAATTTTAGCATTTTCTTTGGCCTTTTTTCTGGCCCTGAGTCGCGCCCAGAGTAGGCAATTAAGGGTTGACGACGGGAAACTGGGGCTCTGCCGCGACTGTATTTCGATCATTTTAGCTAATCGCTCCACTTTTGCCCGCGCTAGTGCTAGACTTCTCTGTTCTTATTTACAGTTTGGCGAGGTCTGCTTCCAGAGCGATCGCCTTTTGATTTGATTCTTTTAAGGTGGCCTCAACCAGCTGGAACGAGCGGAACAATTGCCTCTGTTTGAGGATACTATTTCAACTTGAGTGAAGAAATTCGGTTTTGCAGGAATTACCCAGAAACCCGGTTTCTTAGGTCTTTCAGCTTGTAATATGCCGGTTTTAGGGTGCCGAGAAACCCGGTGGGCAAAAAACCGGGTTTCGCAAATTAGATAGGGTGCCAGAAACCCGGTGGGCAAAAAACCGGGTTTCGCAAATGAGATAGGGTGCCGAGAAACCCGGTGGGCAAAAAACCGGGTTTCGCAAATTAGATA
>CAZUCT010000316.1:0-7378 GCA_964619285.1 uncultured bacterium
TAATCGCGGAGCGCGATTGTTCGTAGTAATCGCGGAGCGCGATTGTTCGTAGTAAGGGACTTGTAATTTAATAAGATACCGATGTTGGGTGGAGGTTCGCGGCACCCAACCTACAAGAGACTGGTAGTTTATTTTTGCACAAGTCCCCAATCGCTTCAGCGATTGTTTGACGAGCGGCCTTCAAAAATCTTGAATGCCAACTAGGGATTAAAGTACACAAAAATTAACATTTTTGTTACGATGGGAGCGATCGCTGCCTGTTTCGGGATAACCTTGGTTATCTAGGAAAGGGGCGATCGCTCCCAAACGTTTAAAAATAGCATAAAAATAGCAATTGATTATGACTTCTCCCACTAAAACCCCAGAACAAGAACAGTTGCCAACAGAAAACCCGAGTCCCACCGAAACCGCAGAACCTCAACCGAGTTATGTCAAACTGGCAATGCGGAATATGGTTCGCAAAGGTGGCAAGTCCTTAATGCATTTTTTCCTGACAACTATTGGCCTTTTTGCTCTTATGGTAGGTTTGTCCTATTTAACCCGTTAAAGGAACAGGCAAGATGCCCGTTCTACCCGTTAAATCAACAGGCGAGACGCCCGTCCTACGTTTAGATTTTAGATAGAGAGGGTCAAATGCAGGTTGAAGTAAGCATCCAGGATTGCTTCTGGTCGTCGTTTGAGCGATCGCCCCAAAACGGCGGTACGGACATTATTTGTCCTATACCTGCCCAAACCTGGGAAACATGGTTTAAACAATGGGTAAACATTATAGAAGCAGAACTGCCAAGAGCCGATAGTTACGAGCTCGGACTGCGACTGACTGGGGACGAGGAAATGCAAAGACTCAATCTCCAATACCGCCAGCAGAACAAGCCCACCGATGTGTTAGCCTTTGCAGCCTTAGAGGTTAATATACCTCACGCTCAAGAAAGAAACTTGTCAGAGCAAATATCTTTAGGAGATATAGTAATATCGGTTAATACAGCAAATCGGCAGGCAAAACAACAGGGACATCCGTTAAAAACAGAATTAGCTTGGTTAGCTGCCCACGGTTTTTTACATCTTTTAGGTTGGGATCATCCCGACGAAGAGAGCTTGAGGCAGATGTTGAATAAACAAGTAGATTTATTGAAAGAAGTAGGCATTACCGTCGAAGCAGAAAATAGCTAATAAAATCAATTTAATTTGTGCATCTGCTGGGATTTCCCAATAAAATACTAAGGGCAGGTTAACTATGAAACTAGAAAAATCTCCAATTTCCTACACCGATACTCCGTTAATTTCCATGGCTCCAGAATCGCAATCCCAAAATGGGAAAGGTACCGATAAAGCAATTAAACACAAGCGGGAATGGTCCTGGAAAGTAGCTACTAATTTATTAATTAGTTTTCAATACGCCTGGGCGGGATTGAGTTATGCTTTTTTGACTCAGCGCAATTTTAGAATTCATACGATTGTAGGTTCGGCGGCGATCGCTTTAAGCATATTCTTAGGTTTAAAACCTATAGAAATAGGAATAATTGGTATAACAATTGGTTTGGTAATGGGCATGGAACTATTAAATACTGCCATAGAATCGGTGGTAGATTTAACTGTAGGGCAAAACTATCACGACTTAGCAAGAATAGCAAAAGATTGTGCGGCGGCTGCAGTTTTAGTTTCTGCTTTAGTCTCGGTTTTAGTTGCTGGTTTGTTGTTATTTCCACCATTATTAGAATTAATAAAATCGGTAATAGGTAATGGGTAATTGGGTAGATAGCAATTATCTGCAATGGAGACTGGGGAGCGATCGCTCCGTGCATTCAACGTAAAAATTGCCAATTTTTTGAGGTTGCTATATACTTAAAATTACGGGTTAACCGCAGCCCACAAGCAAAAGTCTGTCTTAGAAAACGCTATGACACCAGAAGAAATCCAACAAATATTCCAACAAATGCTCGCCGTTCAGCGAGATTTACAGGAAAAACAGTTAAAAAATACAGAAGATATTTCGAGAAATACGGAAAATATTTCGAGAAATACGGAAAATATTTCGAGAAATACAGAAAATATTTCTCGATTAACGGAAGATATTACTCGATTAACGGAAGATATTTCTCAATTAAGGGATGGAATATCTTTATTAGCCGATGGAGTATCTGAACTAATCGACCATTCCAAATCGCAAGACAAACGGTTAGACCAACTAATAGGTTACAGCATCACTGCTGAATCCGACAGACTCGATTTAGAAGAAAGGGTAAGAGTTTTAGAGCGCAAAATCAGGAAAATAGAAAACGTTGGGTAGGGTGCTAGAGAACCGATTGAGAAACCCGGTTTTTCCCAAAAACCGGGTTTCTAAAATACATCATAAAGGCATTAAGATTTTTGACCTGTCTGAAATATTTAATACCTTTATCTGTGCCCTTACTGGCATCGATTTAGAAAAGGAAAAAACCCATGATTGTTGTCATCGATAACTACGACAGCTTTACTTATAATTTGGTGCAATATTTAGGAGAATTAGGGGTAAAAATGCCCGTGGCTGCAGAAATAAAAGTTTACCGCAACGACCAAATTACTGTAGAGGAAATTGGCGAGTTAAAACCGGCGGGAGTAGTAATTTCTCCAGGGCCAGGCCGCCCGGAAGATGCGGGCATTTCCCAAGAATTGATTAAAGAATTGGGAGCAAATTTGCCCATTTTAGGAGTATGTTTGGGGCATCAAAGTATCGGGCAAGTTTTCGGAGGTAAGATTATTTCTGCACCTCAATTAATGCACGGTAAAACTTCTCCAATTTATCATAATGGGGAGGGAGTTTTTAAGGGTTTAGATAATCCTTTTACTGCCACTCGCTATCATAGTTTGGTAATAGATAAGGAGAATTTTCCCGAAGTTTTAGAGATTACCGGTTGGGTAGAGGATGGTACGATTATGGGAGTGCGACATCGGGATTATCCTTTATTAGAAGGAGTGCAATTTCACCCAGAAAGTATTTTAACTGATTCGGGTAAAGTGTTGTTGCAGAACTTTTTGGAAAAACTGTAAAAGTTACCGGAAAATAAGAGGGAACCCTCGCAAACCAAAACCAATAAACCAGGAGGGAAAAATAAACAAATATGAAACGCCGACAATTTATCCGTTATACTCAGGCAGGATTATTAGCAGCATTGGGAACTAGCATAACCTCAAAGTGGCAAGTTTCTAACGCTCAAACTAACGAAACTTTAACTATTCAATGGTTGGGACATACTTGCTTTTTATTCAGCGGTGGGGGTTTTAAGGTATTAGTAAATCCTTTCCGACAGATAGGTTGTACTGCTGGATATCGCGACCCCAAAGTGGAAACCGATATCATTTTAATTAGCAGTCGCTTGTTAGATGAAGGAGAGGTAGAAGGATTTACAGGTAATCCGCCGCCGCTGTTATTTTTTGAACCGGGGGCTTATAGGTTTAACGGTATAGAAGTGCAGGGAATTAGAACCGATAAGGATAGGGAAGGGGGACGCAGGTTTGGAACGAATGTTGCTTGGTTGTGGAAGCAGGCGGGTATTAAAATCTTGCATTTGGGAGGTCTTGCCAGTCCGATAGATATCGAACAAAAAATCTTAATCGGTCGCCCGGATGTAGCGTTACTTCCCGTGGGCGGCGGTCCGAAGGCTTATACTCCGGTAGAGGCGACGGAGGCTTTACAAATGCTGAATCCCAAGATAGCGATTCCGACCCATTATCGCACGGAGGCGGCGGATGCGGCAAGTTGCGACTTGGCGGCGGTGGATGAGTTTTTGACTTTAGTTGATGGGATGCTTGTGAGGAATACTGGTGGGGATACTATTACTTTGAGTCAAGGGAGTTTGCCCGGCGAGGGTTCGGTTATTGAGGTTTTGAGTTATAATTTTGGCGATGGGGTTTCTGCCCAGAAGTAAATGAACTGCCAAGAACGCAATTAGCAATTAGCAATTAGCAATTAGCAAAATCGGTAAGTTTTTGGATTTATTCGGCAAGTCTTAATTATTTTGATGGATTTGAGTTTTTGTGCGATTGTCAAAAATGAGCAGTTGGCGCTACCTAAGTGTTTGGGTAGCGTTAAGGATTTGGCGGACGAGCTGGTAATTTTGGATACGGGTTCGAGCGATCGCACTCCCGATGTTGCTAGAGAGTTTGGGGCGCGGGTTTACGATTTTCCCTGGGGTAACGATTTCGCGGCGGCGAGAAATGAGTCTCTCAAATACGTTAAGGGGGATTGGGTTTTGGTGTTGGATGCCGACGAGGTTTTGGTTGAGGAAAGGATACCCCAGATAAGGGAGGTTATTAAGAGGGAATATCACCTTTTAATTAATTTGGTTCGTCAAGAAATAGGTGCGAGTCAATCTCCTTATTCTCTGGTGTCGCGGTTGTTTAGAAATCATCCAGAGGTGAGATTTTCTCGACCTTATCATGCAATGGTTGACGATAGTATCGGGGAGATTATAGGGCGAGAACCGGAGTGGCGGATAGGGGAACTTTCGGGGGTGGCGATTTTACACGATGGTTATCGAGAGGGGGCGATCGCTGCTAAGAATAAACGGGAAAGAGCCCGGGTGGCGATGGAAAGTTATTTGGCAGAAAATCCAAAGGATGTTTATGTTTGTAGTAAGTTGGGCGGTTTGTATGTGGAAAGCGGGCAGGTTGCTAGGGGTATTAAGTTATTAAAAAGTGGTTTAAGGAGTCCTGCGAGGGATGGTTTGTTGTTGTATGAATTGCATTATCATTTGGGTATTGCTTATCGGCGGCAAGAGGAATTAGCTAAGGCAAAGAAGCATTACCAAAAGGCGGTGGAGTTGGAGATTTTGCCCCAGTTGAAGTTGGGGGCGTGGAATAATTTAGGTAGTTTGTTGAAGGATGGGGGAGATTTGGTTGGGGCGAAAAATGCTTTTTTGAGGGCGTTAGAAATAGATGGTAATTTGGCGACGGGTTTTTATAATTTGGGGATGACTTTGAAGGGGATGGGGGGTTTTGGGGAGGCGATCGCTTGTTATGAAAAGGCGATAGAGTTAAATCCAAATTATGCGGAGGCTTATCAAAATTTGGGGGTAGTTTTGTTAAAGGTTGGGAGAGTGGGGGAGAGTTTGGAGGGTTTTAAGAGAGCGATCGCCCTTCACGAAAAGGCAAATTCTCCAGAGGCGAAGCGGTTGCGCGAAGGTTTAAAGTCGATGGGTTTTGTGGTTTGAAGCGGCAGGTTTATAAGTTACAATTTTTGAACCCGTTGCGATATCTTAGAAACCCGGTTTTTTGCAAAAACCGGGTTTCTGGGTATCAATAAAAAATTCATTAAAAAGGATTCTTATGCAGGTTAGTGTCATCAATTATAAAAAAGTAGAAGTTCAATTTTTGCTTGAAGACTTAGAAATTTTTCAAAATATTCTTAAGGAAGTTCGACTCGCTCTAGAAAACGGAGGTTATGAAACTAGAGTTGGTGTATCCCCCAGACAAACTGGTGGTTTCTTTGAATCTATTCTTCAAGAGATGATACAGTCTGGCAAAAGCGAGATTAAAATTAGCTTATCGAGTCGTGAAATTACTCTATTAAATAACTTGCTGAATGAAGCTTATCATGGAATAAATATCCAGAATTTTGAAGCCAAAATAGGAATTACTGAAAAGGAAGCAAAAAACCTTTTAAATTTAGTCCATCAAGCAATTAAAGAAATGTATTCTCTGGGGGAAATTAGAAGGGCTTCATATTTGCCGTCTAGTTACGATTCGCCAACAAGAAAAATATGCCGTCTTGAAGCCGATGGATATCAACTTACTTTTTGTTTGAGACGACCTCCTAGTAAGATTAAAAATAAAATTCATGTTTTTTTCGGGTTAACCATTGAATCTAGCGAACCGAAATTTTCTACAGATTCTACATTACTAGAAATTTTTACCGAACAGTTGTGGGAATGGGTAAATGGCTTGGAAAAATATCTCGAACTTTTAGAAAAAGGGGAAGTCGAACATTTAGGACAATATACTTTAATTAGCAAGCCAGTTTTGCAAATTAAAGCTCAGGGAATAGGCATAGCTTCAAACGGAGAAAAACAAACAATTATGAATTTAAGACTCAGTGCATTTGAACCTCTGGCAGTCCTTAAAAAAACTGTTGTTGAAGTAAAAGGAGCAGTTTGTTTAAAGAATCTTCGCAATTTTGTATCGTCAATGCAACAAGCGTTAACTGAACTTTCAGAGTCAAACGTTGACGGATAAACGAACATTTTTTACCCTAATTCAGACCGCAAAATCACGCCATCAATTCATCCACCGCCACGCTAAAACCTGGCAACACAATTTGCGTTTTCGCCACCTCTCCACTCTTAAACAAAACCGTATTATTTTGACTAATTACCAACACCAAACTACTCTGAGGAAATAACAACCAAACCTCCAAACTACCCGCTTCTAAATATTCCTTAGCTTTCGCCAATACATCCTCGGCTAAATCGTTGGGAGATACCACTTCAGCTAGTAACGGAAAACTCGCGGGCAAGACAGAAAACTCCCCATATTCTGCTAGTAATTCTGGAGTAATATAAGCCACATCGGGAGTTCGCGCCCTGCCAGCAGTACGACAGGAAATCTCCACATAAACCTCGCCGCCTTGACCGCTAGAAATCATAAAACTTCTCCAATAATAATCTAGCTTCGATTGAATGCGACGAGTTTTTGCTGTCGTGTTAGACGTTCCTATTAATCCTATTTCATCCCTGGCAAGAGGATGTTTTTCTATTAGTTTTCCATCTACCCATTCCATTCCGTCGGGAGGATTTTTCAGATAATCTTCTAGGGTGACAATAGGCTGTTTGAAATTCTGAACGGTCATCTTAATTTGTTTACCTTTATAAATACCTACGAATTAGATACCGAACAGGCAAGATGCCTGTTCTACGGGTCTTATGCAAGCTTTTTTTTGCTTAGATATTTTTGCCGATGGCTACTTAATTGCCATGCCAAAAATAGAGCGATCGCCCCCCAATAACTCCCACTAATAATTATGCAGAAAACTCAAATACAGGAGTTTCAATGGTGCGACTGGGTTGACCTTCCGCCCAAATTATTTCTTGCAAGCGTTCTACAGTCTCCGGCGAAAATAATTGTTCTCCCGTCTCCACGCAAACCCTGGCAGGCACGTTTTCAATAATAACAAATTTGCCGTTAATTTCCATAGCATAATTGACCTTAGTTTCGACTATTGTTTCTGGCAAACTAACCTCCATTTGTCGAGTATCTCAGAAACCCGGTTTTTTGAAAAAACCGGGTTTCTTGACTACATTATCTCAGAAACCGGGTTTTTTGAACAATACCTTGCCAAAATAAAAATATCTGCAAGAAAATGGCTAACTCCCCCGCCAGAAACCGGGTTTTTTCAAAAAACCCG
>CAZUCT010000317.1:0-2654 GCA_964619285.1 uncultured bacterium
TAACGATTATTATCCACAGTTGTCGCCCGAATGCTTTGCCCCTACAGGTTGGTTTCGGATAATTAACAATTAACAATTAACAATTAACAATTGACAATTGACAATTAACCATTAACCATTAACAACATCCGGCAAATTCTCCATTTCCTCAGCAATTAAACCTTGAAAATCATCATCGCAATGACTGTGTAAATGAATAGAAGCAGCCAACAACTCCGCCAAAACATCAACCCTTTCTGCTGGAGAAACCTTCTTAAACTTTTCCATCAAAATCAAAACATTTTCGCACTCAGACTCCCACTCCTTCATCAGCGTTTCTAAAGTCGAATTAGTAAGAGAATACTGGTTATTTTTAATCTGCATTATGACCTCCCCAACAATTAACAATTAACAATTAACAATTAACAAATAACGTTACCTCAGAAACCCGGTTTTTCCAAAAAACCGGGTTTCTTGGCCCTTGACGTTCCTTAGCCCTTGACAATTGACAATTGACAATTGACAACTAACAATTTCCTCATTCGCACAACTCGTTAACCAGATTCAGCGGCGGTGGTGTAACTTAAAAATATAGACAGCCGCCAACGGATCGTGAACCACCCACCCAAACCCCTAACCTCTCACCTTCTCATCGGGCCCGCCGCCTCCGGCAAAACCACCCTCGCCCAAACCCTCGCCGCCATCGGCAACTATCATATAGTATCCACCGACCAAATTCGCGCCGAATTTTTTGGCGAAGAAATCATCCAGGGAGACTGGCGACTAATAGAAAAAGAAGCATTAAATAGAATCGAAAAAAGTCTCGCCGCCGGTCAACCGGTCATTTACGACGCAACCAATACCAAACGCCCCTGGCGGATGGACTTATTAGCAAAAATTCGCCAAATTTCACCCCAAAACTCTCAGTGGATGGCGTGGTATCTCCAAACTCCTCTGGAAATTTGCCTCGAAAGAAACGCCGGACGTTCCCGACAAGTTCCCCCAGAAGTAATAGAGAAAATGTTTCTGCCCCTCGAAAAATTTCCTCCCCTTCCCGCCGAGGGATTTGTTGATGTCGTCACCCTCAAAAATGGGGAGTATTATCCCCCAGAAATAAAGGAAAAAATCGACAACCTACACCGGACAATAACTAACCGCAAAAACCGAACCTCAAAAAACTTCAGCCACCATCCCTACTCCCAATTATTAGATTGCGATCGCCTCCTCCACCTCATCTCAATTCTCAGCCACAACCCCGGTTTATCCCCAACCGAAATAACCGACATTATCGGCAAAACTAGAGGGGCAATTTACGCGGACAAAAAAGCCATCTACTCCGACCTAAAATTTCTGGAAAATAACTATATTATCAGCCAAAACTATCTTTCCCAACTACCCGAAAAACTGCCCCCAATCAACCTACCAAAAACCGAACATCCAAACATCATCAACCACCCCTACTCTGGGGCAGAACAATTCCAGAGATTGTTAACCACTATCCGCATAATTTTAAACCATCCCTTTTTACCAGATAACAACAAAAACCACCTAACCGGACTCGCCGAAGCAGTAAACGCCGAACTGCAAACCGAAGATAAAAAGCAAGCAAAACTGCGTAAAGACATCGAAAACATCTTAAAGCCCTATAATCTCATTCCGCAAATACCCTTAAAAAAGGGCTACTTTGCAGGCACCGCAATTTTAGAAAGACGGGAACTTTTACAAGTATTAGACATCCTCCAAGCCCAAGCCAAAAGTATCGAAGACCCCATCGCTTTAGACGTTTACAAAAAATTTGAAATCCGAATGTTAGGCAGCAAAATTATCGAAGAGGCGGCCTATCCAGTAAGAGCGATCGCGCATCAATCAATGGTAGATATTGACTTAGTAGAAGACCCAACCGCCCTTTGCCACAAAACCAAAGAAATAGAAAAAATAATCCTCAAACGAGAATTAATCGAACTGGGAAAGCGACGCAACACCGGCAGATTCAACGGAGACAAAGAAGGACCGTTAAAAGCCTGGTTATTGCAAATATTATTTCACGATCGAGCCTGGTACTTAGCCCTAGAATATCAAGGAGGAAAACCGGAAGAAAACGGCCTCATCAAAATCGAAAGACTAGACCGACTTTATTTAAGTCGCCGCCATTTGGGACAACGTTCTCTCGAAGAACAAAAAGCATCCCTCAAGAAAATGGAAAAACTCTTAAACAACAGCATCGGCATCCACTTAGGAACCAACAGCCTCGAACAAAAGCAATTTCTCAGCCCCAAAACCAGGGAGAGACAAAAAGTAGAAATAACCATCAAACTAAGATTCAACGATAATATGTTTAAATTCATCAGCGAAGGCACTAAAAGATTCCCCAAAAACCGGATGAAAATGTCGCCCCCCAACGGCAAAACTCTATCAACAACGGGATTATTTTGTTTAGAAAAAAGCCCAGATTCCCGCTTCCCAAACCGCCTCGAAGCGACCCTACCTAAGTGGTGTTTGGAGTCAGTAGATTTATGGAAATGGATAGTAAGTTTTGGGGGACAAGTAATAGTAGAAGAACCACCGGAGTTAGTCGAAAAAGTTCGGAGTATTGGGGAAGGTATCGTTGGGGTTTACGACTAACCTCCCGTAGGTTGGGTGGAGCGAACCTCCACCCAACAAACCTCCCGTAGGTT
>CAZUCT010000317.1:2754-7358 GCA_964619285.1 uncultured bacterium
AACCTCCACCCAACAAACCTCCCGTAGGTTGGGTGGAGCGAACCTCCACCCAACAAACCTCCCGTAGGTTGGGTGGAGCGAACCTCCACCCAACACATCTCCCGTAGGTGGAGCGAACCTCCACCCAACACATCTCCCGTAGGTGGAGCGAACCTCCACCCAACACATCTCCCGTAGGTTGGGTGGAGTGAAACGGAACCCAACACATCGAACAGGCAAGATGCCTGTTCTACACACATCGAACAGGCAAGATGCCTGTTCTACGGGGCACTTTGTTAAAAAAAGATAAAGAAATTAAAAGAGGGATAAATATTGATGTTTGATTGAAATACAGACATTTAGTTCGTTATTCTTATAAATTAATCATACAAAATCTAAAAAACTACATTTAGGAGGTAACAAATGAGAATGTATTGGCAAGCGAAGATTTGGGCATTGCTTCACGACCCCATACTTAAGGGACTACACGATAACACGGGACGCGGGGGCGAAGGCGCTTGGCAAAGTCTCGATTCCATGGAAGGATGGGTCTCGCCCAAGGATAGCGATAAATCTGGCAGTCCCTATTGTAATAAGTGGTTGGAACATATCGCCCTCTGCGACCTGGTGGCATCGGCAAGCGATCGCGCCGCTATCGGTCGAGTTAGAATTAACATTGACTACGACAAAAACGGTATCGAAATCAAACACTTATTATCGGGAGAACCACTCCAACTCAAACTCGGGCAGTGGCATGACTACTTAATGGAACTGAAAAACCGGCGCGAGTGGTTATCCCAAGTAGAAGAAATCTCAATTCCCCCAGAGATCCGCCAATGCGAAGACCCGCGAAAAGTGTTCTGGTGGTTGTGGCGGTGTTACGGGGAAAGGATAAGTAGGTCGTTAGATCGCGATGCCAACCTCCCCGAAGAACCCTGTTTGCCCCTCTTGCCGGCAGACACCCGAATACCCGACGCCGGACTCTGGAGTCACGTCACCATGACTTCCGCCCTGGCGGGGGCATTGACCGGTTATCAGCGAGACGATGCCGCCTACCCGAAAAAAAGGGCGAGGGTAAACAAAGACTATTACAAATCTCGGCCCCACGTCGCCATTTTCAGCTTTACCCCCGTCCAGGAGTTAATCAAAGCGAGTCGGAAAATGCGGGATTTTTGGGCCGGTTCGTGGATTTTGCACTATCTATCTGCTAAAGTGGCATGGGCGATCGCTCAAAAATACGGTCCCGACACTCTATTATATCCCTGCCTCTACCAACAGCCGTTAATCGACCTTTGGTTATTAGAAGAATATCCCGATTTTGACGAGTGGATAGAAACGCCGGGGGAACGACAATTATTAACAGCAGGTTTCCCCAACGTTCTCGTAATAATTTTACCCGACAATGGCGACTCATCCACGGAGGCAGAAATCAAAAACCCGGTAAAAGCAGCGATGAAATTTGCCGAACAAACTCTGAGGGACGAATGGTTAAAATTAGGAGAAAAAGTCTTAAAATATTTGCAACCCGAAAAAGGCAAAAAGTGGATGCCCGAGATTAATCCTAAAACTTGGGATAAATGGTTGGAGTGTCAGTGGCAAACTTACTGGACTGCTTTACCGTTAGGGGATGCCGAAGTCGAACTGCATAAGTCGCCGCGAAAAGAGGAACTTTATAAAGAGTGGGAAGAGAAACAAAACGAGTTTACCCAACCCCAGAAAGATTTATTAGTCGAAGCAGAGTATAACTTCGTCCAAGCAACTTTAAAAACCGCCATTCGCGAAGACTGGCAAAACCGCAGAAACAGCCGGCAATCTTTCAAAGCAAAACAGCCAAATTTAAACGTCGGTTCCTGGTGGGCGAGTATTTTTGACCGGGCAAAATTCGGTCTAAATGCGGTTAAGAATTGTCGCAATTGGGAACTACCAACCGCCTTCGGTCCCCGTTCGACAATTTCCGGTTTGGGGCCGGTAGTTCATCCGGGAAACGACTGGATAACTGAAGGAGAAACCAGAAAAATCTGGTCTAAAAATATGGGTTTATTCGACGGCATCGAGGAATTAAACGCCACCGAAGTTGTCAAGCGGGGACTGCATAAAATCTTGCCAGATATTCTCGCAGATATTAATAGAAGAGAATGGTATTATCCCGATTTAACTTCGGGAGTTGCCGGTTGGTTGCGGACAATGGAAAAAGAAGGAAATCAGGAGAAAATTGATTATTATGAAAATGTTTGCCAGCGCATTACCGAAAAGTTTCCTTGGACTCAGGAAATCGCCAAATCTGCCTGGGGTATTCCTTGGATAGAAGAGCAGAAAAAAAAGCCGATTAAGTGGAAGCATCCAAGATTATTAAATGCCGGTTGGGCGATAGAGGAATTTAACTTCCAAAATGACAAAACAGAACAAGAAGTTGAGGATGAAACGCGAAATTTAAGGAATTGTATTAGCAAAAAATTTGCCCTCGGAAATAATCCCACTGATTGGTACGCGATCGCTGCAGGAGACGGCGACGGCATGGGCAACTGGTTAAAAGGAAAACCCCTAGCTAACTACGAAAACTTTATCCCAGAAGCGCTAAAGCCCAAATTAGATAAAATGCAAAATCAGGAGGTAAAACAGACCTTTCAAGATTTCTTAAAAGTTCAAAAACGCATGGGACCATCAACCCACAGCGCCCTCAGTCGCGCCCTGTTAGATTTCTCCAATCAACTATTACCATATTTAACAGAAAACCGCTATGCCGGGCGACTAATTTATGGCGGCGGCGATGACGTTTTAGCCTATACTAATTTATGGGAATGGGATAGCTGGTTGTGGGATGTCCGCCAATGTTTTAAAGGGGCAAAAGACAGTGGAGAAGAGTTTGAAAATAAGGGCGATTATTGGCGCTGGAAAGACGGGGCAAATCTTCCCAAAAATTTATCAAATCGTCCCTTATTTACAATGGGAAGTAAGGCGACAATTAGCTTCGGAATAGTCCTCGCCCATCACTCGGTACCGTTAGCGATCGCCCTCGAAAATATGTGGGAAGCTGAGGAGGAAGCTAAAGAACATAAATACGTTAATGGTTGTTTGTTGAAAAATCACAAAGAAACTTATGCCAAAAAAGACGCAGTACAAGTCCGAGTAATTTACGGCAACGGCAACATTTTAAAAGCGACGGCAAAATTCGATATTTTCCAACAATGGAAACAGCTAATAACCGACGATTTAGAAAGTGCCATGTTTGAACAAGCGGCGACAATTTGGGGCCAACATCCGGCACCGATAAAACTCGCCATTCAGCCTTGGACTCAAGCTTTTTGTTCCCGTCGAGACTTCTTTAATAATAATGAAGAGAAACGGGTTAATTTTGAAAGCAAACTAGCATCGTTTATAGGCGATTTGTGGGACACGACCGAATCAGGAAACAAGTTAGATAGCGAGGTACAAAATTGGTTCAAACTAGCAGCTTTTGTTATCAGAAACCGCGACATTAAAATCAACGGGTAACCGGCCAAGAAACCCGGTTTTTTCAAAAAACCGGGTTTCTGAGAAAGTGGAATTTAACGCATTGATGTCGGGTTCCACTGCGTTCCACCCGACCTACAAAAAAATGGCTCTAAAATAGGAGATTAGTTGTAATGAAATGGTACGTTATCACGCCTTTAGACATCTTAATGTTTAGAGATGCCAAACCGTTTACTCCTGGGGAGAGGGCCTGGGCGGGAAGCGTTTTCCCTCCCAACGGTCGCGCGATCGCCGGTTCTTTACGGTCAGCTTTTGGCAAAAATAAACTAACCATAAAAGGTCCGTTTTTCTGTCGGACAAAAGAGGATAAAACAACCCTTTATTTACCTCGACCTTTAGGGTTTGTCGGTTCCACTCCCCTAGTTCCTTTAAAGTGGAACGAGACATTATCGTTAAATCAAGCTTTATGGGATAAAAGTTTACCTTGTCCCCTGGCAACGGTACCCAACGAAAAAGATAGGAATAAAGAAGATGAGGAGGACGAAACTACATATCGTCAATATTTGCCGGCGTCGGCAGTGGCGGAATATTTAGAAAAGGGGAAATTTACCGAAAGCGAGTTGAAAACCGACGACGATAGCGAGGTTAAACCGTGGAAAATAGAGACGCGGCCCCACAACGCGATCGCCCCTGGAACCCGCCAAGTCAAAGATGCCGACGGGTACTTTGTCGAAAACGGAGTTCGGATGTTAGAGGGTTGGGGGTTAGCGATCGCCCTCAACGAAGAAATAAACGCCCCCGCAGTCATCCAGTTAGGAGGAGAAGGGCATCGGGCAATTTTAACCAGAAGCGAACAACTTGACTCCCAGTGGGAGAAGTTGCAGGAGTTGTCAGAGGCAAATAAGGAAAAAGGAGGAAAATCTATTGCTTATTTAGTAACGCCGGGAGTATTCGAGAGGAAGCGATGGGACGGCAAAAGTTATTGTCGGGCGTGGCCGTGGGAGTGGCAGTTATATTCCGAGGATAGTTCCGGTCAAACTTCGGGAGTATTGGTCGGCGTTGCCACGGCGAAACCGTTACCTATTAGTTGTAGGTTTCGGGATAAGGATAATAATAAGAGTATTCCCGCCCCGCAAGTTTTCGCCGCCCCACCGGGGAGTATGTATTATTTGGAG
>CAZUCT010000318.1:0-7344 GCA_964619285.1 uncultured bacterium
AAGCGATTACTACGAACTCTTTATCGCTAAAGCGATTGCTACGAACTCTTTATCGCTAAAGCGATTACTACGAACTCTTTATCGCTCAAGCGATTGCTACGAACTCTTTATCGCTCAAGCGATTACTACGAACTATTCAATAGCCCCCGTACTAAACACCCTGCCGATAACCTCTTCTATAGGCGGATCCGTCACGGTTAAATCCAATATTTCCAAATCCGCCAAAATGCGTCCTACAGTATCGGTCAATTTTTGCCGCTGGACTAACAAACGGACCGACTGACCGTCTAAAGATTCTACCTCGCCGTAACTGGATAGATGCTTTTTAAACTCCTCCACGTCATCTGGCAAGGCATTTGCTAACTCTATCTGTACTTCCCGATAGGGAGCGAAGCGGTCTAACAATCCCTCCAAACTGCCATCGTAGATTAACTCGCCTTCGTAAATCAATAAAACTCGCTCGCACAAAGCAGTAATATCTGCCATGTAGTGACTGGTTAATAATATTGTCGCTCCATATTTTTGATTGTATTCTCGCAAAAATTCTCTCACTGCAACTTGGGCGTTGACGTCTAACCCTAAAGTTGGTTCGTCTAAGAATAGCACTTGGGGTCGGTGGATTAATGCCGCCATTAACTCCGCTTTCATCCGCTGACCTAAAGATAGCTTGCGCACCGGTTGTTTTAATTGTTCCGTCAGCGATAGCATATCTGTTAGCTCTCCCAGCCGGTGGCGGTACTCTTTGTCGGAGATGCCGTAAACGGCGGCGTTGATTTTTAGGGAGTCTAAAACCGGTAAATCCCAGATTAACTGTTGTTTTTGCCCCATGACCAGGGTGATATTTTGTAGAAACGGGGCTTCTCGCTGGAAAGGGACGCGATCGCCCACCGTAACTCTACCCTCCGAGGGGTGAATTAAACCGGTCAGCATTTTTAAGGTCGTAGTTTTACCGGCACCGTTGGGGCCCAGGAACCCCACGACTTCCCCCGCGTCGATATTAAAGGTAACGTCGCGAACCGCTTTGACTTCGCGGTAGGTGCGGCGGAAGAAGTGGCGCAGGGTTCCTTTGAGTCCCGGTTCTTTAACTGCTACGGGATAGACTTTGCTGAGATGTTCGACTTGGATAATGGACATAAGCTAAATTGCTGATTTTTTGAACGCGCCACATCCTACCGTTGCCCGTGGCAAGATAGAAATAGCACTGGAAACAAACTGGAGACATTTTACTATGGTACTGACACCAGATTTTTTAGAACCGTTGCCCCGCTTGTTGGCAACTTCGGAGTCCGATAGCGAGGTACTCACAGTCCAGCAGGCCGCCGATGCTTTCCCTGGAGGGGTTTTAGCTCTCGATGGTAATGATACCATTACCGGGTCCCCTGCGGCGGATTTTATTCGAGGGGGCAAGGGAGACGACGACCTTTTGGGAAATGGCGGGGGCGATCGCTTGTTCGGCGATAAAAACCGAGATTTTCTCGATGGTGGTTTGGGTAACGATATATTGCGCGGCGGTAAGGGTGTGGATTTGTTATTTGGGGGAGATGGAGACGATACTCTTATCGGGGAGGTTGACGTAGATATTTATAAGGGAGGCACCGGCAGCGATAGTTTTGTTTTGAGGAGAGACCAGGCCGGGTTGGTACAAGATTTAGGTGCTATTTCCCTGATTCCCGGTTTGCCCGATAGCATCCAACTGCCAGATGCGATCGTTACCGACTTCAACCCGGCGGAAGATTCCCTGTTGCTAACGGATGGACTGACCAAAGCAGACCTCACTTTTGAGGAGTTCAACAGTTTGGAAGAGTTCAACGTCAACGCTAACGTTATCCTGCCGATAATTCTGGGGGCGGAACCGGACGGGTTAGACTTTTTAGAAAAAGCAGGAATTTCGCAGTCGGATCTAGACCCCGATGGCGACGGCGTGTTGGAGGGAACGGCTGTTACTATTAATGGCGGTCAGTTATTGGGTTATGTCTTGAATGTGACGCCGGAAACTTTGGCGAGTTTGCCCGATACGAGTTTTGCTACCACTGAGGGTATTATTTAGGGGAACGTTGGTAGTAACGACTTTAGTCGTAAAAATCTATTGGTTCAGAAACCCGGTTTTTTGGAAAAACCGGGTTTCTTAATTTTTGGTAAAATCTCCCGGTGTCCGAAGCGAGGCGGCGATACACGAGTTAACTTCTTTCCCTCTTGCCTCTTGCCTTCTTCAAAGATTGCCACGGGGGGGATTAACGAAAAGCAAAGAAAATTAAACGCTTTCCCGCCCCCCCTCGCAATGACAACGGGAGTTTTTATTTTTTCTCCCAAGAGGCGATCGCCCCTATTCTACGGAAAAAAGAATCTGTAGGGGCAAAGCATTCGGGCGTTAAATCTGGATTGAAAGTATAAAGTTAACTGTCCGAATGCTTTGCCCCCACCCCGGGTCTAATTTTATGCTCGATAGATTTTTAAGGACTTACGCATTCAGGACGTATTTCTGTCATTGCGAGCGACAGCGTTTGCGGAGCAGTCCGTCAGGATAGCAATCTCAAACGTCTATTTTTCGTTTCTAATGCGTAAGTCCTGTTTTTGTTTGCTCCCAACCCTAAAATTATCAATAAAAATAAAAAATAAATAATTATTATAAATCCTAATCGTCTCTCTCTGGAGACTCCGAATTAGGTGCAAAGGATAATTTCAGATTAATATCAATGTTAAGCGTATGATGGTTTTCAAAACCCATGTGAACTATATTAACTAAAGCATCAGTGGGCAAACGACCGTTAAAGTTATACTCGACGGAGGGCTGAGTTTTATACCCGGCATCCTCCAACCAAGAAAGAACGTTGCGCCAATTGCCCGCCGGTTCGTCAGAGGGCTTACCGACAAGATTCTTAACATATTGATATAAAGTTTTACAAACAAATACCTCAACGCTTTTGGGGCTGAGATTGAGCAATTCCGCCATTTCAGCGGGACTATAACCGCAGAGGAGTCCCTGTAGGTAGAGTTTTTCGGTATCTGTAAGTCCCTTGCGGGCCTGGGGTGAGATTTTTCGTTTAGCGTCTGCGAGTGCTTTGTAGAGACGTTCTAAGTCGCAGTATTGTGCGGCTTCGGCGAATGGTTGCTTTTTTTTGGGTGGCATTGGACGGTCCTTTGGTAAATGACTAACGCGATGATAACCTAAATTGACAGCCTTTGTTAGT
The DNA here is from genome assembly GCA_964619285.1 of uncultured bacterium. GTDB lineage: Bacteria > Cyanobacteriota > Cyanobacteriia > Cyanobacteriales > Microcoleaceae > CALKCV01. Next base: position 3,189 of record CAZUCT010000318.1, read on the forward strand.
TGCGAGTTAGGATTTAGTTAATTTATGATGGCTATATCGAACATAAATACAGATTATGGGACAGTTACCTCAGTGGAAACACGGAAAAAAGCCATCTAGGCTCGGGTAACTATCCTTACATCTAAGCAGTTAATAATTGTAAGGGGTACCTGCCATGTTTGAACCTGATGCAACTGATTTTAATGGTATTGGGGCGATCGGCGGTCTGGGGCTAGAGCCTGCCGCTGGGGCAATTCCGCTAACGGGGACTAACGACCAGCTAACCGGGGGTATGGGTTTAGAGGTGTTAGCGGTCCCGACGTTAGGGGCCGAGAATTACGACACGACCGTTTGGCCCCTAGATTCTGCCGCTAATGGGCCACCACCGATTGAGGAGGATGGGCCAATTGAGGGAAGTCCATCATCTGTGGACCCCCTCATGGGCGTCGTTGCAGATGGCCAAGGAGAGCCTAGCATTTCCGGCCTGATGGATGAGGCAGTAAAAATTGCTCAAAGCGGTTTGCAGGAGTTGGCCGCTGGCCCAGATTTACGGGAAAAGTTGAGGGAGGAGAATGGGGGCAGCGAGGCCACCCAGGATGCAACTCCAGATTGGTTGACGGGTAATTTTAGCGGTCTTCCGTTAGCCCTAAATACTGGGGAAAGTGATGTTCAAGAGCAAGCAGAAAGTCAATATCGTACAGCTAGTGCGGAGTTTCCTCAAGAAGAGGTTAACTTACGATCGGAGTGGATAGGTGGAGTACATGATTGGAGCATTCAAGGTGAAGGTGTCGAGCAACCATCGCCTTTTAATGTTAATGATGCTCTTGATGACCCGCAAAAGTTTCAAGGTGAGGGCGTCTTTAATTTAGGTTCCAATATTCGCGATGATATCGATGGTCGTAATGGTATTAATAATGCCAATTGGGGTTCGGGATCGGTCAAAGGATATGAAGGCTTGCCAGACGATCGTTTTTTAGTCAAGGGCTACACAGAAGTTGATCGGTTTGATTTCCAGCCTGGTCAATACTATCGATTTGAGGCTAGGGGTGATGATGGATATCAAATTTGGGTTAAAAATCTCGACACGGAACAGTGGGATTGGGTGACACCTGAAAATCAGTGGCAAACAACTACCGATCAGGGGAATCAGACAGACCTGTTTCTTTACAAAGTGCCCGAAACCCCAAGCGAGAAAGGGTATTATGTAGGATTTTTTCACTACGAAAATGGGGGCGAAGCGAATTTCGGTCTGAACTGGGCAGAGATGAATTTTGAAACGGATTGGTACGTCAAAGCCTATGATATTTCTGGAAACCCACAAAGGCTGAATAATTACGAGCGTTCTAACACTCGGAGTGATGGCAAAAAAGGCTTTGAGTCTTGGTGGGATCGAGGTGCCGGTCCCCACACGGGAGTAAACGACGACTTCGATATGATTCTTTACACGCAAGCGAACTTTGAACGGGGTCAAACCTACAATTTCAACGTTACGGCAGATGACGGCTATGCTGTGGGAGTCATACCTATTGATGAGAATGGAAGCGCACAGTATGTTACGCCTTGGGAAGTTAACAAAGACGCTTACAGTCAAAAAACATACAGTTTTACTCCTCAAAACAACGGCAAGCATTGGGTGGTAGCATACTACAGCGAAGATGAGGGCGACTCTTCCTTCGATCTTTCTTGGGAATCTGCTAGTAGTACAGAGTTAAGTAATTACGCAGATCGTGTCAGCTCGCAGTTTCTCGACAAAGTATCGGGCATTTCAGAAAGATTAGGTGTTCGTGGTGAATACCTGATGGCTGTAATGGGCTTTGAAACAGGTGGAACTTACTCTCCAAGTATCCCCAACGAAGCAGGTAGTGGGGCTGTAGGTTTAATACAGTTCATGCCTACAACTGCAACGGGATTAGGGACTTCGACTCAAGAGTTAGCAAGCATGAGCGATATAGAGCAGCTTGACTACGTTGAGCGATACTTTTCACCATACCGAGGTCGTCTCAATTCTTTAGAAGATGTTTATATGGCAGTTCTTTGGCCAAGGGCGATCGGACGTGGTTCGGAATACGTTCTCTGGGACCGAAGTAGAGGAACAGTCTACGAACAGAACTCGGGCCTAGATTCTAATAACGACGGTGTAGTTACTGCAGGAGAAGCTACCGATAAAGTAAGAGGATATCTAGCCTAACTCTGGAGCGATCGCTATCTTGGGAAAAAAGCGATCGCTCTTAAATCCCCCACCAGCCAATCCAGAAACAAGAACATTTAAAAGCAAACAACTATGGCATTAACACCGGATACAGAAAGCGATCTGTCTCGTTTATTAGGAGAAGATGAAGCTGACTCAGTTGTCTTAACAGTAGGACAACTAAGAAGCTTTTTAGACGGACTTTGGACTCAAGGCGGCGATGATGAAGTCCAAGGTTCTAGCGACAGCGAACTAATAATCGGAAACGCCGGTCAAGATAGTCTATCTGGCGGCGCTGGCAACGATACCCTAATGGGCGATACCGACAACGATATCGTCGATGGGCAACTTGGCGGCGATCTAGTCAGGGGCGATCGTAACGATGATATTGTTATAGGTGGCGATGGTGCCGACAGCCTATATGGAGGCAAAAACAACGACCAACTTTTCGGCGGGGCGGAAAACGACTTTCTCTCGGGGGACAAAGGCAGCGATACCCTCGATGGTGGTGAGGGAAGCGATACCTTTTCCCTAATAGTCGATGAACTCGACGTTATTATTGGCTTTGAAGACGGAACGGATCTCCTCAAACTGCCAGACGGCCTAACCTTTGATAATGTTAGAGCTATAGAGAATTTTAATGGTGGAAGCACGTTGGTTGTTCTTGCTAGCACAGAGCAGCCGTTAGTTTTGTTAGAAAACATAGCTCCTTCCAATATTACGGCAGCGGACTTTGGGTTCTTAGAGGAGCCTGTTGAAGTAGCTCAAGAAGAACCGCCGGAAGAGGAGCCTGTTGAAGTAGCTCAAGAAGAACCGCCGGAAAACGAACAGCCGCCAGAAGTATCGCCGCTACCAGAAGTGCCGTCTCCTTCACCCTCTCAAGATGCTGAAGACGATTTTATTTCGGGAGACGAAGATAGCAACATCCTTGAAGGCAGCCAAGGAAGCGATACCTTCCCTTTAAGCACCGATGAGCTTGACGTTGTCCTTGGTTTTGAAGATGGAATAGACATTCTCCAACTGCCAGAGGAGCTAACCTTTGATGAGATTACGATCGCAGAGGACTTGGATAATGCTGAAAACACGCTGATTACTGTTACTGGTACGGGGCAGGAATTAGCCTTGCTAGAAAGCATAGATCCTTCCATTGTTACAGCAGCGGACTTTGGGTTCTTACCAGAACCTCCGCCAGACGAACCAATACCTTCACCGCAGCCGCAAAGCCCACAAGGGGGTAGTCGATTGGACGATCTAGTACGCGGCATTACAGAGTAGATTTGTAGAGTAAGCTATGCCAAACAATATGACTGTTATCTTCTAGTTTCTTAATTGTGCGAATTAGACGTTAGATAGCGATCGCCCTTTCTCCCCCAAGAGGCGATCGCGCAGCGTTGCGGATGCAACATCGCTTTTTTTATCCCCCCGTAGAACAGGCCGGAATGCCTGTGTTGGGTTCCGTTTCACTTCACCCAACCTACATTTTGATTTTTTTTCTGAGGGGCGATCGCTTTATGGTATAGTTAGCTCGTTCCTTCAAGAAATAACGATATGAGTGGTATCGACCGCGAAATCTATCTCGAAACTCGAACCAGTTTGATTGACAAGCATCTGCCCGGCACGGAAAAATCCCAAAGAGAATTGGAAACAGAGGGAATAGTCTATCTATTCAACAACCGCGAAACAATGGAGAGAGTAGCATCTGAAATTCAGCAAAGAGGAGAACGCACCGGAGCAGAAGACCTAGAAGACAAATACGAACGCTATGGACTATTTTTTGCCAAACCAATTGGTTATATATTAAAATCGAATGGGAGCCAAATTCCCCTCCATTATGGAGAAATAAAAATAAAAAAGACCACAGGTAAATACCATGTCATACCTCGCACAAGACCCCGCACAACCCAATGAACTAACCCAAAAATCTCAATTATCCACAGACTGGGAATTTGCAGAAATTTGGGTCGATCCTTGGCTTTCCCCGCCCTATAT
>CAZUCT010000319.1:0-7280 GCA_964619285.1 uncultured bacterium
CTCCCCACACTCCCCACCCTCCCCACACTCTGACTTTTTCAGCAAGCCCTAGTTAGCTGCGGTATTGTACGGGACGAGTGCGGATGGGTTATTGGTGGGGGATGGGGTTTGGTTAGCAGCGGATGGGTTCTCAATTCCCCATTCCCCATTCCCCATTCCCGACTTTAATAACAACCCACTAATTGCGATAATTCGGTACCCACTGCGGCGATGCGGTAGAAGGTGATGCCGATGCGTCTGTCGGTTAGCTGGAGTGAGAGGGCGGGGCCGCCTTGGATGATGAGGAAGGGTTCTTCGTAGTAGTTGTAGGTGGCGTTGGAGATTTCCATGCGGACGTCTGTGGGGCGATCGCCTCGGAATTTGTCTAGTCTGGCGGCTAGGTCGGACCAGTTTTCCGGGAGGAGTTCTTCTCGGTCTCGGAATTGTTCGGGGTATTCGTTGCCGTAAGCCCCGATCTCGAAGACTTTGAGGCGGACTCTTTGGATGTTTTGTTGCTGGCGGAGGGCGTCTAGGCGATCGAGAAGTTCCAACCACTCGGGAGGGGGGGTGGCGGCTTGGGGGTCGCCGAAGGAACGGGGCCGGCATTGGAGGGCTGTTGCTGGTGGGGCGGTTAGGGCGGCGGAGATTGCCAGGAGGAGGGCGGTTAGGGGTTGTTTGTTTTTCATTTTAGCGATTAACGGTTAACAGTTAACAACTGGACAGTAAAAAGTTTTTTTTCAAAAAAACAGTTGGGTTTGGTGCTGGAAGTATGACCGTTTTATGGATGGCCCTCTTTCAAGTAAGAATTTTGTCAAAAGTAAGTCGGACTTACTTTTGGCTAAAATCTGTTCCCTCTGTTCAATGAGTGTCAGGCGAACTATCTGCAGGGTGGGGAAACCAATTGAAGCTAGGGCACGAAACCAACGAGGAAAGTCTTTCCATATAGTCGTAACTGCAAATAAAGGATTAGAGGTGTTCGTTGAGCCGATATCCCAAACCGTAAACAGTCTCGATAAAGTTAGGCGGAGCCCCGACTGCTTTGAGCTTTTGCCGCAAACCGCGCAAGTGAACTTTTACCGTTTCCTCTCCCGGCGGTTCCTCAAAAGACCACAACCGGTCTAAGATGGCGTTGCGAGCGAGCAGGCGACCTCTGCTCCGCAGAAACAATTCTAACAAACTATACTCTTTTGGAGTCAGCGAAAGTGGTTTTCCCCCGTACTCTACTTTACAAGTATGGGGGTCCAAGCGCAACTCCCCCCACTCCAACACTAAGGGCAAAATGGCACTGCCCCGTCGCAGGAGGGCCCGAACCCGCGCCATCAACTCCGACAAGTCGAAGGGTTTGACCACATAATCGTCGGCCCCGGCGTCCAATCCCATGACTTTATCGGTGCTAGTGTCTCTGGCAGTGAGCATAAGTACGGGGGTGACGCAACCTTTTTGGCGGATGCGGCGGCAGAGTTGGATGCCGTCGAGTTTGGGCAGCATTACGTCTATAACTATTAAATCGTAGGGGGCGCTTTCTACAAAGTCCCAGGCTAACTCCCCATCTTCGGCGGCATCGACGACGTAGTGGCGATCGCTCAATGCTTCTGCTAAGGCATGGGCGATGCGAGTGTCGTCTTCTACAAGTAAGATTTTCATCGCTACTGGTGGTATTTCTTGTACTTTTTTTCTATTGTAGGAAAAAAAAGTAAAGAACTCGGAAAGTATTGTTAATTGTTAATTGTTAATTGTTAATTGTTCGTTGCTAACTGCTAATTGCTAATTGTCAACTGCTAATCTTAACTATTAGCCATTAGCCATTAGCCATTAGCCATTAGCCAAAAAATGAGATTGATAATCATTTTAATATTTTAATTGGTTGCAATTTTGAGTTATAATAGAACCATTAAGTCTTGTAACTCAAATTAACTCTAGCTAGGAGCAGAAATTATGACAGAAGCTCGCCAACAGGGTTGCTGCGCTTGCGGTCACGAAACAAGTCAGGGGCCGGAGCCGAAGGCCCAAAAGTTCGTTCCAGAGCAATTAAATCTCAAAGAAGAAATTCTTCCTTTAGTTGGAGTGGCGATCGCCTACATTTTGGCTTTCATTTTTCAAGCAAAATTAGCCGCTACCCCCTACAATTGGGCCGAATATTTCGTCTTTATTCCCCTTTATTTAATCAGCGGTTGGGGCGTAATTACCCTCGCAGGTCGCAATATTTTAAAAGGGGAAATTTTTGACGAAAATTTCTTGATGACCGTGGCAACAATAGCAGCGATCGCCATTCACGAACTCCCAGAAGCAGTGGCAGTTATGCTGTTTTATAACATCGGCGAATTATTTCAAGAATATTCGGTCGCGCGCTCTCGCAATTCTATCAAATCTCTCCTAGAAATTCGCCCCGATTATGCTAATTTAAAAGTTGGCAATTTATTGGAAAAAGTTGACCCGGAAACTGTCAAACCGGGCAGCATAGTTGTCGTCAAACCGGGAGAAAAAATTCCTTTGGATGGGGAAGTAATAGAAGGGAAAGCTTTTGTGGATACTTCTCCTCTAACTGGAGAATCGGTTCCCCAAGAAAAAACAATCGGCGATGGAGTTTTAGCGGGAACTCTAAATCAAAATGGAGTCTTAACAATTCGGGTTACTAAGCATTTTGGCGAGTCGTCGATTTCGCGGATTTTGCAATTAGTAGAAACGGCTAAAAGTAAAAAGTCGAAAACCGAGAAGTTTATTACTACTTTTGCTCGGTATTATACCCCAGTTGTCGTGTTTCTTTCCTTAGCGATCGCCACCCTCCCACCCTTCTTTATTGCCGGTGCCAGTCGCGCCGATTGGATAGTTCGAGGGCTAATCGTTCTAGTAGTATCCTGCCCTTGCGGTTTAGTTATTAGCATCCCACTCGGTTATTTCGGCGGAGTCGGCGGCGCTGCTAAACGAGGAATTTTGGTCAAAGGTTCTACTTTTCTCGACGATTTAGCTGCTATTAAAACGGTGGTTTTTGATAAGACTGGAACTTTAACTGAAGGTGTTTTTGAGGTTAAAGAAATAGTAGCAAAAAATGGCTTTAATGAAGGAGATTTAATCCAAATAGCTGCCCGGGTAGAATCTCTTTCCAACCATCCAGTAGCTAAAGCAATCATTCGCCATGCAGAAAAGTTGAATTTAACCCCAGAAACGAACGGCAATTTGGAAACTTGGCCGGTGGAAGACTATCAAGAAATAGCGGGATGCGGGGTGAAGGCAAAGGTTAAAAATCAAACTGTAATTGCCGGTGGCGATCGCCTTTTGCATCTGGAAAATATCGAACATGATGTTTGCGAGGTGGGAGGCACTGCGGTACATTTGGCGGTAGATTGTAAATATGCGGGATATATTCTCATCGGCGATCGCCTCAAACCAGACGCCGTCGCCGCCATCAAATCTCTCACAAAAATCGGCGTTACAGAAACGATAATGCTGACGGGAGACAATCGCGCCGTGGCTCAAAAAGTAGCAGATAAGTTAGGTTTGAGTTCCTATCGGGCGCAACTTTTGCCAGAAGATAAAGTAGAGGCGATCGAAGCATTAATTAACAAGAAAACCAAAGTAGCATTTGTCGGCGACGGCATCAACGACGCCCCAGTAATTGCCCGGGCGGATGTGGGTATCGCTATGGGGGGCATGGGTAGCGATGCGGCGATCGAAACTGCCGACGTGGTGATTATGACGGATGCCCCCTCAAAAGTAGCAGAAGCGATTTTAATGGGTAAGAAAACCCGCCGCATTGTTTGGCAAAATATCGCTTTTGCCATGGGAATTAAGGGCTTATTTATTATCCTGGGAATCCTGGGGATGACGACAATTTGGTGGGCGGTTTTTGCCGATGTTGGCGTTGCTTTAATGGCAGTTTTTAATGCTAGCAGGGTATTAGGAAATAGCTAATTGTCAATTGTCAATTGTTAATTGTTAGTTGTTAGGAGGGCGGTCGCCGCGCACCACCCTCCTACATCGGGCATAACCCAATACTGACCTAATTTTGAGAGTTTTTCAGTTGAGAACAGAAAAAAATCGATTTTTGTAGTACAATATTGTCGGACAAACCTTAAGGGACTTGCAATTTAATAAAATACCGACCTGTTGGGTTCCGTTGCACTGCACCCAACCTACAATTGGTAGTTTATTTTTTGGCAAGTCCCACTAGCAACGGTCACAGGCAAGATGCCTGTTCTACAAAAAGCAATTTTATTAGTAAAAAACACAGAAAAAAGTATGGACTGGACCCTACTGTTAAAAGCTCAACAAACGGACTTTATCCACCGATTAAAAACCGGACATTTGCTCAGTTGCGAAACTCCTGGCAGGCATCGAGAATTAACTGTTATCTCGGGAGAAAAATTAGAAAAGTTTCAAAAATTCTCTTGGCAAAAAGCAGAAAGCTATAAAGAAACTCCTGATTTCAGGCATATTTTTATTCACTATATGAGCGAGCAATTAGGGGAGGAAGTTGTCGCAGATTGTTTGGGAGATTTAGTAATAAGATTGGATGAAAAAACATCTTTAGATGAAGATGTAGAAATGGATTTTCTCTTGGCTTATAACCCCGAAATAGGCATTGCAGTTAAAACGAGTCGGGGAAATAGCGATAGGGTTCGATGGTCGATTACTGCTGAAGAAATCAAGAAAAATGCGGTTGTAGTTTGCATTTTAATTCAAGAAGAAGTCAACGAATCAACTCCAGAATATCGCCCCATTTTGGCAGGGTTTATGCCTGCCGATCGCTTCCAAATTGAAAGCGGAGAATCTTCTCTGGGTATTGCGGATTTGCTATATGCTGGGGCCTTGCAAGTTTATCTGGAAAACTTCAACAGGGAAGAAGGACATGGGTTGTTTATTCCTATTCCGAAAAAACCACAAGAGGAAGAACAAATTGCTCCTAAAGCTCAAGATGTTTTGCTGGATGCGACTACTCGCTCTTATGCTTATTTGAGTATGGGAATAGACCGCTATAAAGAGGGGAATTATGAAAGGGCTCTTGAGGATTTTAACGATGCCATTCGCCTCAATCCACATATTGCGCCGGCTTACAATTATCGAGGTAGCAGTCGCCGCCTTTTGGGAGATTATCAAGGGGCAATTAAAGATTATCATTTGGCTTTGCAAGTGATTCCCAAAAATGCGGCAATTGTTTATAATAATTTGGGCATTGCTCGTTCTAATTTGGGAGATAAGGAGGGGGCGATCGCGGAGTACGATCGCGCTTTGAGGATTAACCCCCACCTGCTATCGGCATATTACAATCGCGGCGTCGCCAGGGCGGAAATGGGGGAGCTGGCAGGGGCGATCCTGGATTATTCTCAAGGGTTGAGGATTAATCCGAATTTGGCATCGGTTTATTACAACCGGGGAGTTGCCTGGGCGGAGTTGGGAGAGAAGCAGGGAGCGATCGACGATTTCACCGCCGCGCTGAAAATTAACCCCAGTCTTGCTTCTGCATATTATAACCGGGGTTTGGCTCAGACGAGTATCGGAGATATACAAGGGGCGCTGACGGATTATCAGACGGCGGCGGATATGTACCAGCAGCAAGGCAAGGAAGAAGAGTATCAGGATGCGATCGCCCGGATCCGAGAGTTACAAGGATAGGGTAGAACGGGCATCTTGCCTGTTCGGGCAATTTCTCCCGGTTTCGATGACGAGACCGGGGTTTTTTGCGATCGCAGCTTTTGGGCAGGCATTCCGGTCTGCCCTACGGGAACGCTGCCTTCACATTTGCCCGTAGAACACACATCCTGCCTTTTCCTATAATAACATTTTTTAGATAATTAGTCAAGGCTTGTTTACAAAAATTAAAGATAAATAAAAAATTAAGTTTTTTCGGTGGAACGACTTTTCCTAAATAACTCGTGTTAGCCTGTAGGTATCTCAAAACGTGATACTGGATGATAGGCCAGTTACAAACGACCAAGTTATTCGGGAGAAAATCATGAACATACTAGAACCAGAGTCAGAAATTATCCCGTTAGTTCCGCCAGAAGAGGAACCGTCCGAGTTAGGACAAACGACCATCGGCGGCATCGAACCAGAGGTTGACAACCCCCCGCCTCTGTTGGGCGAACCCATCGAGTCACCTCTGGCAGGGCAGGGAAATCTAGTCCCAACTATTATCGAGAACGGCGATGATACGGACCCGCTTACTGGCATGAAAGAAAGGGAGGCCAATATTCCCCTGGAAGAAGAGTCTTCTTTAATAGAACCTCGCAAAAAGAAAGACCCGGGGGATAATGCTAAAAAGGCCCTCAACTTGGGCAAAGTGGGAGACGATCCGGTTAAGTACAGCGACGATATCGGCCTTAAGTCTGGCAAGAGGACTGACAAAAATGACTACTACAAGTTCGTCCTTACAGGTAAAGAAAATGAGGTCAACATAGTAGTTGACGGTCTCAAAGATAATGCCAACTTAGAATTACTGAATAAAAATGGCAAGTCTGTTTTGTTCAAGTCCGCAGAAAAAGGTAAGAAGACAGAAACCATCGATGCGGAACTGAATAAAGGCACTTATTATCTGCGAGTTTATCCCCAGGGCAAGGCTAAAACTAAATACGGTCTCAGTATTAGTGCTGAAGAAATACTTAAAGACCCCGATAGTCAACCGAAGGGTGCCACGAATTTAGGTCCGTTAGGTAAGAAGAAAAAAGCGTTTAACGATGAGATAGGTTTTACGGCAAAAGGTACTCGCGATAATAGCGATTTCTACCAATTTACTTTAACGGAACGGTTCAATAATCTAAATATTGTTTTGGACGGTCTCAAGGACGATGCTAATATCGAACTGCTAGATAAAGACGGCCAAACAATTATCGACCAGTCTCGGGAAAAAGGCAAGAGTAAGGAAATAATTGACGGGGTTTTAGATGCGGGTACTTATTATCTGAAAGTCGAGCCTCAAGGAAATGCTAAAACTAAATATCAGTTGAGTTTTGACTCGGATAAAATCGACGATCCCGATGGTACTTTAAAACGAGCGGACGATTTAGGAACTCTTGGTAAAAAACCGAAAAAACAAAGGGACGAAATTGGTTTTGAGGTGGCAGGTAAGCGAGACCAAAAGGATTATTATGAATTTACTTTGAACAAGGATAGCGAGGTAAATCTTTCTCTGGACGGTCTCAACCAAAATGCTGACTTGAAATTGTTAGATAACAAGGGCAATTTTCTTTACAGTTCTACTAATAAAGGTAAAGAGGTAGAACAAATTAGCACCATTTTAGACAAGGGCAAATAGACCTCTCCAAAAATTGAAATACTTGTCAGTTATGAGTTTCAAGCTTTATACT
>CAZUCT010000320.1:0-7271 GCA_964619285.1 uncultured bacterium
GAGTCCGCGCCTTTAAAAAGGCGTGGCTTTCAAGCTCTCGTCCTTCTTTCGTAAAGCCATAAAAATCTACCTCGTCAGTAACACCAACAAAGTCTGTAAAGCGACGTGGCTCAGTTCCCAGTTCTCCAATGTTTAAAGTTGTACTCCTCCTCAACCGCATGCATCAACTGTTCTATAGCACTCTCCGCACCGAACTCCAGATTAGAGAGCGTTTCGTCCCTCAATTCAATGCCATTTATCCCCGCCTTTATCGGGTCGGGAGACCCAAGGACGGGACTGCTCGACTCCGGTTCTAGATTAAACATGGCAGTCACCTCCAAAAAATCTGTTCCCTAGAGAGTCGGTCAAGTATTGTCAGAAGCCACGTTTTTTGGTATCTCAGAAACCCGGTTTTTTGGAAAAACCGGGTTTCTTGACAGGCTTTCTAGAGTTTCCGAACGTTATTCTATTTGATAACTACCATAATGACTCAGCCAAACTAAAATTACAATACAGAAAGTTCACACATTTTTTTCCCAAGTTCACTTCACTTTTTTCACAAAGTTCACAAAGTTCATTAAAATCAATCCCAAATGCGATGGAGGACCAAATTATGGACCCAGAAGATGCCCTAAACTTAGTTAACCAATGGCTTCAGGAAAAAGGCCAGGCCATGACCGAAGTCCAACAAGACATTTTTTCTTGTTCGTGGGACAACCTGAAATACTCCAAAATGACCGACGCACTGCACTACGAACCAAAAACTATTTCCAACCAAGGTTCCCAGTGATGGAAACTACTCTCAGAGTTAACGGGACAAAAAGTTACAAAAAAAACTCTCCAGCGCGTACTGGAACCATTATTAGAAACCCGTTCGCGAAGCGTTGCGGATGCAACATCGCTCTCCCCGCCCCCAAAGGCCAAATTTCCCAAAAGGCCCGATTGGGACGGGGCCCCGGATGTATCGGTTTTCTTCGGGCGGACCGAGGAACTGGCCAAACTCGAAAAAGCGATCGCCACCGATAGCTGTCGGTTAGCGGCCATCTGGGGCAGTCCGGGCCTTGGCAAAACGACCCTGGCGGCCAAACTAGGCCGACAAATTCAGCATAAGTTTAAATACGTCATCTGGCGGAGTCTTTGTTATTCCCCCACTTTGCCCGACTTACTAAAACAACTTTTAAACTTCTTCATCGACGACCCAAAAACTGTTTTACCAAACTCCTTAAACGGTCTCTATTCCCTTTTCATGGACTATTTAAGTTCCTATCGTTGTTTGATAATCCTCGACGGTTTGGAACACCTTCTCCAAAAAGATAATTTTGCCGGAAAATATCGTTCTGGTTGCGACGACTACAGCCAACTTTTCCGAGATATTGGCACTTCCGAACATCAAAGCTGCCTGTTATTAACTACCACGGAAAAAACCAGAAATATCGATTTAATGTCTCGCTCTTACCCCCAAGTACAATACCATCAATTGTTTGGTTTAAAAAGGCCGGCAGCCAAACAACTTTTGCAACATTTAGGTTTGAAAAACGAAAGCTACTGGGGAACTTTAATCGATAGCTATGAAGCCAATCCTTTATAAAATTATCTCAGCTTTAATTCAAGAAATGTTTTACGGCGACGTTCTCGAATATTACAGCAACGAAACTACAGTTTTAGATGGAATTAAAGACGTTTTAGACTTGCACTTTCAACGCCTAACGCCATTAGAAATAGATGTTGTTTTTCAGCTAGCAAATGCTGGTAGTCCTCTGAATTTAAAACAATTGCAAGAAAGCATTCCGATGAATTTGAAAAAGTCGGTATTAATGGAGGCAGTTAAGAGTTTGAAGTGGCGATCGCTCCTCGAAACAAATACCTCTCCAGAAGACAGCGCGACCGAATATTATTTGCCGTCCGTCGTTAAAAAATATATCCTCAAACGATACGATTATAGTTGGAAAAACCGTTCGTAGTAAGCATTTAGGTGCTTCCAAATAGCTTAATTTAAAGCACCTAAATGCTTACTACAAACAATTAAGCTTCGGGTTCCACGCCCAAGGCCCGCAATTGTTCCGCCAAGCGATCGGCCTTTTCCTGGCTCGTCAATAACAAATTGCCTTCAGCATCCCACCAACGCAGCCAGGGCCATTGTTGGTTTTGGTATCGGCCCGGCCAAATACCTAACTCCACCTTTAAAGGTTCTATTGGGTAACGTCCGCGACTGTTTGGCTTCATTTTTTGATAGCGCCCATTTATTAATTGATAGACCTCCACTTGAGCTTTTTTAACCTCATAAATTCCATAAAAAGGTATTTGAATTGCTCGTTCGTAAACCCAAAATTTGCCTTTAATAGGTGTTTTATCTCGTTCTTCTGCCCCACTGCCGGAAACAAATTCTAAAGCAATTAAAGGAACCACCGTTTCTTGCCACAAAACATAAGAACGGCGAATTTGTCCCTCTAAAGTTGGCGGGACGTTAGGAATATAAAACCAGTCCGGTGCTTCGGCGCCTTTTTCTGGCGGTTCTGGCGGTTCGGTCATGCGCCAATAGATACCAGAATCTCGACCGATGCAATATTGACCGTCTGGGTGAATTTGCTGCAAAATAGGGTTAATGCAGTCAGTTAAAAGGTCGCCTTGTGGTGGTTCTTGATAGTTCTTCACGAAGTTTCCGTCTTTGTCTGGCAGTTGATTATGGTCGGGCAAACTTGCAGGTAAATCTGCTGTTGGCGAGGGGTCGTAATATTCCGTTGACTGTTCTACGGGTTTGGTTATTTGACTCATATTTACTTGCCAATTATGGTAGCTATTTTTAATTTAGCATTTAAGAAGCATTTAGGTCTGGCTCCGCGAACCTCCACCCAACACGCTGACTTAATTTAACATTTGGGAAGGTATGGTTGTGGGAGGCGTTCGCTTTGCATAAGACCCGTAGAACAGACATCTTGTCTGTTCGGTATGCAATTAATTTTGCCCAGGTACTTATTAACTTTACCAGGAGAAATGGCTATGTTTCAACCGGGAAAAATCGTCAAAAATCGCTATAAAATTAACCGCTATTTGACAAGCGGGGGTTTTGGGGATGTTTATGAAGTAAGCGATCGCCACTCTACCAAAATCCTAAAAATTCTCAAACCTGTTGCCGACCCAGAAAAACAACAAATAGCTCTCAAATTGTTTCGGCGAGAAGCAGAAGTTTTACAGCAACTCAACCATCCAGGAATTCCTCGCGTCGATGCCGGCGGTTATTTTCTCTGGCGCGATAGTACCGAGATTTATCCCTGTTTAATTATGGAAAAAATTCCCGGTCAAACTTTGGAAAAGTGGCGGCAAAATAACGAGATGCCGCTAATTCAAAGTCAAGCTTTAGACTGGTTAGAACAAATGGTTAATCTTCTCGATTATTTGCACCACAATAATTACATTCATCGGGACTTAAAACCATCTAATATTATCCTCAAACCTAACGGGAAATTAGCGGCGATCGATTTCGGTTCTGTCCGTCCGATTAACGGTACTTATTTAGCTAAATTTGCCGACAATTTAGAAGTAACAAAAATCTTAACTCAGGGTTACGCCCCAGCAGAACAAATTCTGGGAAAACCGGTTCCGCAATCCGATTTTTTGGCCCTGGGTCGAACTTTTGTTTATTTGCTAACAGGAAAAGAACCGCAGGAAATACCAGAAAATTTCGATAATTGCGAACTATTATGGCGAGAATTGACTGCGGGAGTTAGCGACGATTTGGCAGATTTAATCGATTTACCGTCAGGTTGGGGAGATTATTGGCGATCGCCACCGTCAAGGATTAATTGACGATCGCTCTCTTTTTTATCGAGCCGAATTACCTAACGTTATCGGTTGCTTTTATCTCCAGAAGGAAGATTTTCCTGCCAGCGATCGCGAGTTTAATTTATCTATAAAAAACTACGAAATTTTACTAGAAAGAAAAATATCCCCATTTGAAGAACCAATATCGCTATTATCTAGCAAGTCCTTTACTCAACTTGGGACGCTGGCATTTTCTTAAAGGAAATTACAAAGATGCCAGAAATAAATATCAAGAATGTCTGGAATTTTGCCGAGAAATTAAACGCACGGATACAATGGCTGGGGTGCTTTTACGCTTGGCAGAATTAGCAGAAGCAGAAGGCAATTTTCGAGAAGCTATAGATTGGGCAACTGAAGCAGAAAATATTGCCGGCACCGAAATTAGAAAAGAGCGCGATCGGGCTGCTATTCTTAAAGAAAAATTGTTGCTTAAGGTGAGTTTGAACGATAAAAACTATGGAAACAAACATTAAAAACAGCAAACTAGCAATTCTCTTACACGACGGTCTTCTAACTCCTTTCGGTAAAACCGGCACGTCGCTGTTGCGCTATAGCGAGGCCGATATTGTCGCCGTTATCGATCGCCAACATAGCGGAGAGTCCCTGCCGGAGTTGACCAAAATTAACCGCAATGCCCCCATTGTCGGTTCCGTGGCAGAGGCGATCGCTTATCAACCCGACGTTCTCGTTATCGGCATCGCCCCTTCCGGCGGAGTCTTGCCCTCCGAATGGCGCGAGGAGATTAAACAAGCGGTAGCGGCAGGGTTGTCGGTAGTTAACGGTTTGCACGCACCTTTGGCAACGGATCTGGAGTTGGAACAACTTTTGCGCCCGGGGCAATGGATCTGGGACGTGCGTCGGGAACCGTCGATGTTGGGTATTGCCAGGGCCAAGGCGCGATCGCTCTCTTGTCGGCGGTTGCTAACAGTGGGTACCGATATGGCGATCGGCAAAATGTCAACCGGTTTGGAGTTGAACGCTGCCGCCAAGAGGCGGGGCATCCGTTCCCAATTTTTGGCGACCGGTCAAGCGGGGATAATCATAAGCGGTGCCGGTCTCGCCCTGGATGCGGTGCGAGTTGATTTTGCCGCCGGGGCCGTGGAACGGGCGGTAATGGAGTTGGGGCAAGATTGCGATTTGTTAATCGTCGAGGGGCAAGGTTCCCTGCTGCATCCCGGTTCCACCGCGACTCTTCCTCTGTTGCGCGGAGCCCAACCGACTCATTTAATTTTGGCACATCTGGCAGGTTTAACTGCGGTTCGCAACCACCCAAGCGCAATTATTCCGCCGCTGCCAGAAGTGGTGCGGTTATACGAAGCGGTGGCCGGTTGCGGCGGTGCTTTTGAAACTGCTAAAGTGGCGGGTATTGCTTTGAATACCTACCACTTAAGGGAGGAGGAGGGGCGGGAGGCGATCGCCCTGGTTGCCGCAGAAACCGGTTTGCCCTGCACGGATCCGGTCCGTTTTGGCGGAGATTTGTTATTGGATGAAGTGATGAATTGACACTCCCCCACTGTAGAACGCGGCTATTGCCTGTTCTACGGGGGAGAATTGTTAATTGTTAATTGCTCAAAAGCACTTCCACCAATTCGCAAAATCCGTCTGCTTCTTTATTATTAGTAATGTAAGCCGGTCGATGGCGCAGTTTCTCCGCATAATCCATAATATTCGCTACCCCCACAGATAGAGCAAATTTGCTTTTATCGAACAAACTTTCGTCGTTGGGACTGTCGCCAACCGTGACGATTTGTTCTGGTTCCCACTGGGGGAAGTATTGGGATAAAACTTCGAGCAAACCGGTGGCTTTATCTTGTTTTAAAGGTTTAAGATGACATTGGACGTTGCTGTAGGTAAAACCGTAATTTTTTTCCAGACAAAGCTGTTCGAGAGTTTGTAATTCCGAATAGCTCAAACCGCGCACGTCAAAAGTCCAATCTGTTAGGCGAAAGCGGTTATCGGCAGATTCTATTAATTGGGGAAATTGGCTTTTTAAATGTTGGAAGGTTGCTGCTAATTCCTGTCTGTAAATAGTTAGGTTTTCGATGGGGGTTAAAAATATTGGCTGTTCGCTCATGGCGGGGAAAAATACGCCGCCATTTTCGGCGATCGCTCCTATTATTGGCAGATAATTTTTAATGGCTTGCACCCAACCTGCGGAACGTCCGGTTATTATTAAAACTTGGATGTTAGCGGCTGCCAATTTTTCAATAGCTCTTAAAAAACTGGGAGTAAATTTACCGTTTTTGGTGAGAGTGCCATCCAGATCTGCAGCTACCAAACGAAGGTTAGCTAAGGCTTTATTATCTGAGAGATTTACTGCTGGTTTGAGAGACATAAGCAAGTTATGGGTAATATAGAAAACAGAGAAAACTCTCTTACTAAAAAAAGGCTATTACAGCTATTAATTTTACGATCGGGTCGAGAGATATTTGTCAAGAGATTAAAAAAAACCACCAGAAAGCCGGTTTTTCTAAAAAACCATCAGAAACCCGGTTTTTTCAAAAAACCGGGTTTCTCGACCTGCTCTCTATGCTATATTGAGAATAGCAAACAAAACTAACTTAAAGCCATGACAACTACACTGAAGGCCAGCGGCTTAAGCCTGCACGATGTCAAAACCAAATTTGGCTTGCAATATGCCGATGACGAGCAATTCTTCCGCGAGTGGATCGACGATTTACCAGAACTAACCGACGGGGAAAAACAAGCCCTAGATAAAGTGAAAGCAGGTTATCTCAATAATGCCGAGTATTCCATGCTGGAAGACACGGTAAAAATGGTAGTATTAGGACCATTGCTTTACTTGGCAGATTTTTACTTAGCGCCCTTTCACATTGAAGCGGAAAAATCGGTGGAATTAATAACAGAAGATGATGGTTTTATTGTCAGGGGAAATATTGATGTTTTGTTATTCACAGAAAACTTTTGGGTAGTAGCTATAGAAACCAAAAGCAAGCAATATTCTCTTGACATGGGATTGCCTCAGCTACTTTTTTATATGCTAGCTAATTCAGTGACAGAAGTACCGACTTTTGGGTTATTAACAAACGGGCGTAATTTCCAATTCGTTAAAGTCGTGCAACAAGAAAAACGAGAATATGCTGTATCCTACGATTTGTCTGTTAATCGCAATAACGACTTTTACGATGTCTTTCGCATTTTAAAACGACTGGGTTATTTAGTTAGCAATAATGCTGCTAGCTCGACTGTTTCCGAGTTAAAAGATATAGAACCCGAAAATTAACGCTCGATTTTGCAGGTGCCGAGTCCAACAATTTTGTTCGTAGTAATCGCAAAGCGCGATATAGATGTTCAATCCTTACTTACAAACCAAAAAAAAGCGCCCTCCGTAGAACAGGCATCTTGCCTGTGGAGAGCGCTTTTTTAATTATTTAATCAATCTCGTGAAAAGATTAATGATTAACCCTTGATAGCAGGAGCTTCTTCAGCACTAGCCAAGTCTAAGGGGAAGT
>CAZUCT010000321.1:0-7251 GCA_964619285.1 uncultured bacterium
GATGTCTGTTCTACGGGGAAAATTTTCTGCAAATATTTTTGCCTACCTACTTATCTTCCATAGTATTTACCCCTAAATTTAGAATTTAGATATTATTCTGCATTCCTCTTTTCCAACTCTAATAATACTTTATGCGACCTTTGAGAAAACGTCAATACCCCCAGAAAAAAAATTATCTTTTATTTAGATTTAGTCAGAGTAAGAGTCTTGCAGAAACGAAAGGATGCATCTCAATGCACCCCTTTGGCTTTCCTCAAAGGCTACTTCCAGTCAAATCGACACCTATCGATTGAAACGCCCGCTTAATCTCTGCTGCTAAATCAACTTTATTTTGTACCTCGTATAACTCAACTGCCCTAGCATAAGCCGATCGCATTTCCATAAAGTTAGAGTCTTCGCCCCCTTGGATGAGATGAAACAAAACCCAACCTAAATTATGATAGGCTTCGGCATAATTTGGGTTCAACTTAACCGCCGCCTCCAGATGCGATCGCGCTTCCCAGCAATCTCCCCTATCCCCCAACAAACTACCCAAACGATACAAACAAAAATCGTCCGCAGTTCGATTTAACTTATGTCGGTAGATATCGATCGCGGTCTCCTTCCTTCCCACCCGTTCGCAAGCAACCGCCAAATTCACGAACGCCCAGTCGGGAACCTCCCGTTGGCGGGTGGCAGTTTCTAAAAGAGCGATCGCCTCTTCCCATCGACCCTTTGTTGCTAACTTCCAGCCCTTATATCCCCAGGCAAAACCGCTATCCTCTATTTGCCCGATAAACTCTTCGATACACCTATCGACATCCGGCGCGCTTTCACCTGCAAGGGCTTTATCTATCGCCACCGTCAAATAAGGATAAAGCCAGCGCTGCAATTCCCCACTATAATTACTATCGCACTGCTTTAATTTAGTAATAGCGGGGCGGGTGGCGCGGATAGCTTCTACCCAGCGATTTCGGTTAACTAAAATCCAACCTTTTAAGCCCAACGCAAAAGGAGAATTTCCATCTAATTCCAAAGCGCGATCGCAACTTTTTTCGGATTTTTCCCAATAACCTAACTTAGCCAAAGCCCAAGCCAAATTAGCCTGAATCCACGATTCATCCGGCGCTAAAAACGCCCCCCGTTGCAACCAAGAAAGCGCCTCCTCCCAGTTAGCTTGCCGACAATTAATTAACCCCAAAACGCCATAAATTCTACCGTCATCTGGCTGTATTTCCATTGCTTTATAAGCAACAACAGCAGCTTGCTTCTCCCTTACAGACACCAACAACATCGCCAGTTCCACTGCAGCCAAACCATTATCAACTTCTTGCGCCAAACATTCTTCGTAAGCAGCAACAGCTTCGACAATTTTTTCTATTTTAACTAACCCCCTTGCCCGCTTCAAAGAAGGAGAAATAAACTCGCCTTTTAAAGCATCAATTAACTCATCCGCCGTTTGAAAACGTTCTGCCGGTTCCAACTTCATGCCAGTTAAAATTACCCGTTCTATTTGGCGAGAAATCGAAGGAACTATTTGTCGCGGTGGCATCAAAGTATCCGCCGTCATTCTAGCAGGAGAAGCCAGAGGAATTACACCAGTTAAACCGTGATACATCGCAGCGCAAAAAGCATAAAAATCCGTACTGGGATGGCGCTTGCCAAAATGAGCGTATTGTTCCAAAGGAGCGTATCCAGGAGTTAACATCGCAGTCATTTTTTTAGTAATTCCTGCCATAAATTCTCTGGCAGCGCCGAAGTCGATGAGAATTGCTTTATCTTCAGAATTAATAATAATATTATCTGGCTTAATGTCGCGGTGCAAAAAGTTATTTTTATGAACGATTTTTAGGGCATTTGCCAGTTGCAGAAAATAATTTTTGATCCGATTTTCTGAGAGTTTTCCTTCTTTTTTTAAAATTTGAGCGAGAGATTTACCTTCAACAAATTCCATAACTAGATAAGCAGTGTTATTTTCCTCAAACCAGTCATAAACCCTAACAATATTAGGATGAACGCATTGTTGTAAAGATTCTGCTTCTGCTTGAAATTTTTGGATTTGTTCCTCTCTTGCTGTTGGCGAAACAGAACTAGACCAAATAATCTGAAATCCTTGTCTGAGGAATTTTTCCGGGCATAGTTCTTTAACAGCAACTTCAGCAGAAGTCTCGGTGGCGATCGCTTTATAAGTGATGCCAAAACCGCCCTCGCCTAGAGTTTTTTCGATGATATATTTTCTTTGTTGAAGTGGAGTTCCAGGAGGTAGTTGGTATCCAGGAGAGGATAAAATACTTAGGGGAAAACTACAGGCAGCACAAGTTAGGGCGGTATCTAAGTTTTGAGCGCTGCATTTGGGGCATTGGATAGGCATTTTTGTTAGTTGTTAGTTGTTATGGTGCATAGTTAATTGTCAATTTTATATTGTTAATTGTATGTTATTTACCATTAACAATTAAAAAAAATCGTTTTTACACGCTTTTTTAACTGAGTTGCCCTACTACGTTTGAAATAGTAAACGAATATTGCCGATGGTAATTTCGTCTCCCGAGTTTAAGGTTTTGGGGCTGAGAATTTTTTCATATCCAGAAGCACCAAAAGATTTAATAAAAGTACCCGTCGTCGAACCTAAATCTTGAATTTTCCATTGCCCTTCTTCCAGATAAATTGCCGCGTGTTGGGGAGAAACATTTTCCGTTCCGTAAAATCCCGATAAATCGATTTCTACCGGTCCGGTATTGGGGTCAAATTTGCCAGCGATCGCCCTCTCGCTATCTAACATAAATTCCGGTATCGGTGCCCCTACTTGTTTGGGAATTAGTTTCGCTAAACCGACATTTTTAGAATTTTCTAAAGTCGGCGGCGGCATGGTTTGAATTGTTGTAGGAATGCCTGATTTTTTCTCGGCCATAATAAAATTTTTTGGGGGAGTCTCTACAGTTTTACTCCCGGTAATTTCCGTACCGCAAACCTCGCAAAACTCGCTGTTATTCGGGTTGCGATCGTAGTAACATAAAGGACAAGAAACAGACATAGTTTTTGGTAATTGATAATAGGTAATGGGTAATTGAGAGCGGGCAAAGAAATCCGGTTTTTTCCGTCGAGAAACCCGGTTTTTTCAAAAAACCGGGTTTCTGAGAGTAATTTAAGAAAAATCCAGGGGTGGCATCGCTCCTAATTTTGGTTCTACATCCGCCAAATTTGGAGCAATTAAATCCGGTGATTTATTATAGACAGGTGCTTGCAAATTATCCAAATGTTCGGGTTTAATAAAAGGTAAATTTAGAGCAATAGTGCTGTTGCGATACCCCTCCTTAATATCTTCAATCCAAGTAGCAATAATTAAGCTTAAATTGCTGTCGTTAAGGCGACAACCGCTTTGTTTTTGTAAGTCGATTTTGAGGCGATCGCATACCGCCGAAGTAAAAAATTGTTCTGGCATATTTTCCTCATCTTTGTTCAGTTCTAAAGCGTATCTATGTTCTTTATTAGTGTTTTTATTTTTAATAGTCAAAGAATATTTAACCATATTTTAATTCAGCTTAACTGCGTCAATATTCCATTGATTATTAGCCCCATCCCATACTAGCAATAAATTAAGAGACTGATAAACAGTTTCCCCAGAATTTTTAACCAGATTTACGCTGGAATTTACCGCAGCCGTACTTGCATTATTTTCTATCTCATTAACCCCTACTATTTCTATCTTATTTACCGACTTCCACCAACTCTCATAAGATGCATAACCTTCGGGATGAAGTTGGGTATCTTGTTGGTAAGCTGCCGACAGTTGGTTCCACGCTTTTTGATATTGACCTTGGTTAAGATTTAAGTAATAATTTTTCACCGCTTCTTCTGGAGGTTCTTTGGCGGTTTCTTGCTGGTTACTTTCCTGGTTATTAGGAGTGGAAGTTGCAGCGGGAGGGGATGGAGATTCGGCGTTAGGAGTTGCAGAAGATTGCGGAATTGGCCGAGTGCTTAAAAGATTCATTTCTAATTGAAACTTTGCCAAATCTTGGGGAGTAGAAACTTGAATAACATACTCTCCAGTCAGAGGTAAATCGATAGACATTACCTCTCCCCACGAAGGAATATCTCCTTGTCCTCCTATTACTAATTCCCGTCGTTGCAATAATTTTGTGTCCGGGGAAAATATCCAAATACAAACGTTGCTGGTAATAACGTAATTAAAGTTTTTGCCGGTTCGACCGTAAAATTTATATCCCAGATTTTGCTCTGAATTAATTACATTAGAAACAGCGATCGCCTCCTCGCCCACAGACACGGACTCGACTTCTTCTTTACTTAAACGAACTGTCGGTTTTTCGGGACATTCTATTAATGATGAAGCAGGAGATGAACTGGGAAGCATTAATTCTGGTTCTGAAACATCGGCATTATCGCATCCCCAAATAACTGTCAGACAAAAATAAATTAAAGCGCAAACTATCCCAGATTTTTTCATAGTTTAAAGAGGTTTTTATTCTTATAGCAATCCTCAAAAGTGTTGTCATAAATTAAAAAGTAGAAAAAGCTAAAAAATCCTCCACTCTTGCCTTTTGCCTTTTGCCTTTTGCCTACTTCTGAAAGAAGTCTATTGATATTCTTGTTTGAGAGACTTTGCCCAAATCAGGAAAGGTATAAAACCAGCACCCAAGAGAACTGTTACCACCGATAATAACACGATCGCTCGAATATTTCTCGGAAGCGATCGCGACACCCAAGGAAATACATAATCTTTTGGTTTTGACTCTACAGTTTTCTCGGGAGAAGTTACCGCCACCCGGACGTTATGTAAAGAACCCCTGTCGGCATTTGTGGGTTGAAGATAACTAATTTCGTACTCGTCGAACATCGCTTCTAAAAATTCTGTTAAATTGCGAGAAACATCCCGAGCATTACCAGAAAATAAAGCAATTCCTCTAGTTACATCAGCGATTTGTTTTAAGCGGTTTTGGTCAACAAATTCTTCCTTAGCAATTTCTTCCAATCTTTCGGGATTAGTAAATTCTTCTTCATAAACCACCCCGCCACTTTGACGAAGATCTTGAATAGTAGGAGGTTGGTTAAGACCGTATTTTTCTTGCAACTGTTCCGGTGTTAAACCGTAACCCAAAGTATGCACCGTTACCCCAGGATAAGTTTGAAGCACGAAAGCCAATTTTTCAAAATCTTGTGCTTCTAATTCCGCTTCGTTATTTTCCTCTCCATAGATGCTATGATAGCCGTCAGAAAGTAAAATAATCGATAGTCTGGGGCGAGGTTGACCGGAATTTTCGGGAGGGTTAAAGCGAGGGTCTTGAGGGTTGCCTAAAAATTTAATTGCCGTCCGTAATGGTTCGTAAATATTGGTGGCAGCACAAAGATTTTTAACCTGACGTTCTAATTGCTTTAGATATTTTTCTGTTTCCGAACTTCCCGCAGTTTTAAACTTATCTAATTCTTGCTCGTTGACCTTATTTCCAGGACAATTTTTGCCTCCTTCCCCAAAAGGAACGATCGCTATTTGAGTATTATTGCTACGTCCCGCTAAATCGGCCTCAAATTTTCTAATTGCCTCAATTGCCCCCTCTAATTTTGTTTGGCTGCCGTCGCTGTCTAATTGTTTCATGCTGCCGCTAAAATCCAGCAACACAATTACCCACGCCGGAGGCAATTCTTCTGGTGAAGGAATTTTCCATTCGGTATCGGTTTGGTTGAGAGTTTGACAGTCTCCTTTATCCGGGTTTCCTTGTGGGGGACAAACTATTAAACTAAGGTCATTTTTTGGCAATCCCATGACTGGTTTATTGTTGCGATCGTAAGCTTTAACTCGCAAAGTTACTTTCCCTTCATTTCTATCGGGAATTGCCTCAATAATTTCCACAGATTCGACCTTTGCTAAAGCCGGTTTAGTTAAAGAAACTAATAATAAAAAAGATAAACTAACCCTGCGGATCCAAGAAACGGTTGTAATAGACAAATCGGAAAATTTGTTTGTCATTGTAGCTCCCTTTGTCGGCATAAAAAGCGATTAAATCGCTGTGTTTTAACTTAATAGGCGTGCTTTCGGTTAAGCGATCGCCTTGATATTCTATCCTATCAAAAAATTTCAAATTTGGCACTAAAGTTGTTTGTCTCGCCCCCAAATCTAAATCTGCCACATGAAGGGGCAAACCGGGAATATAAATATGTACGCCATATTTTTTGTCTCCTTTTACTTGCAATTTTGCCGAACCAATTCTAACTCTGCCCCTGGCGGGTAACTGAATAGATAAACCCTCTTCTATTCTATCTGCAAAATGATTGCTAACAAATTTTAATTCCGGTTTTAATGCCTTTAAAATTCGCGGATAATCCTCTATTTTACCTAAAGAATTGCTACTGGAACTTGCCAATAATTCCACATATTCAAAACCGGAACCCGCCCGAAGAGCAACTATATGACTCGGAGAAGTAGAAAAACTTAAGACAAAACCCAACAATCCCCCAAGTAAAGAAAAGCCGACCAAATCTTCCCAAGCTTTTAATCTTTCTGGCATTTCTCCTAACTGCTGTCGCAACCATTCAAAGATTAACGCTGCCGCCAAAGCCGTCAAAAAGCTAACAAAAAAACTCACCAACAAACGCTGCCAAAAACGCTGTTTATCTCCCGCTTCTATACTGCGCCAACGCCAAGTAAAACCCTCGGCTAGACCCACCGCTCCTCCTATTAATACCCAACCAATTATTCTGACGAAAAAATCGGGAACCGCGAATAGTCTAGCCCGCAATTCTGGTTGTAAAAAAAGTTGTACTATGCCCCCAGAAGCAACGCCAATTAATAATCCTAAAATAGCGGCAATAATTAAGGGCAAACAACCGGTGCGCAAATTGCGTTTTAGGCGAGTTGGATTGCTGATAAAAATATCTGTAGCAACGATGCCAATGGCGAGAGAAATTGCCACGGCAGGAAACATTACTAATTCGGGGAATTTTTGCAACCAGTTCAAGTCGCTGAGTAGAAATTGACCGAAACTCCAGCCAATTAAAGCAGATGTAATTCCTGATAAAAGGTAAAGATAAATTCTCATTAGTTCGTAGTTAGTATTTAGGTGCTTTTTCTCCTAGTTAGTAGCAAGCATTTAGGTGCTTTTTCTCTTAGTTCGTAGCAAGCATTTAGGTGCTTTGTTCGTAGTAAGCATTTAGGTGCTTTGTTCGTAGTAAGCATTTAGGTGCTTTGTTCGTAGTAAGCACTTTAGTGCTTTTCCATAACTCTATTTTAAGCGCTAAAGCGCTTACTACGAACTGCTTTTT
>CAZUCT010000322.1:0-7227 GCA_964619285.1 uncultured bacterium
TTGCGTTTCACAGGAGCCCAACCTACGATTTTCTAATTGCGTTCTTGTTAATTGCTAATTGTTAACCTATCTGATTAAACGATCGCTCTATGAAGAAAAACCAACCCATTAATTCACAACTTCCATCTGTCAATGAGTGGAACGCGGAACTTTACGAGAGCAAACATTCTTTTGTTTCCAGTTTAGGGCTAGATTTATTAGAAGAATTACTCAGCCCCCAAACGGGAGAAAACATTCTCGACCTCGGCTGCGGTACGGGCCATCTTAGCTATAAAATTACCAGCAAAGGAGCTAAAGTTATCGGCATCGATAACGCTCCGACGATGATTTCCCAAGCTCATAGCAATTATCCCAATTTAGAATTTCAATTGCAGTCGGCGGCAAATTTAAGTTTTACACAACAATTTGATGCGGTATTTTCTAATGCTACTCTCCATTGGATTAAGTCGGAAAAACAAGAAGTTGTCGCTGGAATTTGGCGAGTTTTGAAACCGGGGGGACGGTTTGTGGCTGAATTTGGAGGTAAGGGAAATATCGGGGAAATTATTAAGGGAATTTATGAGGCTTTAGATGCTAGGGGTTATGGAAATAAAAAACAATTAAATCCTTGGTATTTTCCCAGTATTGGCGAATATGCTTCTTTGTTAGAAAAAGAGGGTTTTGAGTTGACTTTTGCCCGCTTGTTTCCCCGCCCTATTGCTTTGTCAGATGGAGAAAAAGGATTGAGGAATTGGATTGAGATGTTTGGTGGTTGTTTTTTTGAGGGTATTTCTGGGCAAGATAAGCTGAAGATTTTGGCGGATATCGAAGAAGGTTTGCGACCTAAATTATATCGAAATGGAACCTGGTTTGCTGATTATAAACGCCTGCGAGTTGTAGCTTTTAAACCCATGAATTAGTTTGTAGTAAGCATAATGGTGCTTTAAAAAGTACAACTTAAAGCACCATTATGCTTGCTACGAACAGAAGGTTTTTAAGTCGCTCAAATGTTCCAGAAGTTTATCTTTAGCTTGGAGAGTATTAGAGATTTCGCGATGGATTTGTTTGGCAATCGCTTCAATTTCTTTTAAACTTCTAGCCGACTTTTTCGCCAGTATAGTTACGTCATCTGCGATCGTAGAAAAACCCTTACCAGCTTCCCCAAAACGTGCTGCCTCTACGCTGGCATTTAAGGCTAAAACTTTCATTTTATCGACATTTTTATAAATCCAGCGTAAAATTTCAGAAATATCTTGAGAATATTCCTCAATATCTATAATTTTAAGATTCAGAAAATTTACTTTTTCTTCTAGTAAAAAATAATTAAAATTCGGGAAAGCGATCGCCTCTTGAATCCCTTCTTCCGTTACCGCTATAACTTGACTGATATCCCCTTGAATTTGGGGCACGAATTCTTCTATTTTCTTCAAATAATTAGCGAAACTGTTCGCGAGATGGCGCACTTCATCGGCGATAATTACCAATTTTAAACCGCTTTCTCCTAACTTTGTTGCTTCTATAGCAGCATTCATCCCTAGGAAATTCATCCGAAATTCAATAGTAGAAATTGCAGCCGCCATGCTAGAAATATCTTGAGATAAAACAGCTAATTTTTTAATTTTTTGATTGGTCTCTACTAAAGCTAAATAAATAGCATTATTTTTAAGATACTCAGCATCTTCTCTCCAATCTAAGTTTGGGGATAAATATTGGTAATTAACTTCCGTTCGTTTTAACCAATGTTGAATTAATCCAGCTAAAGCGCGAACTTCTTGCCGCAGTTCTTCTATTTCGTCAAATTCGTTCATTTTTGTTCATATTTAATTGGTTTTTTTGATTTTTTCTTAACAATTACAGTGCCAATTTAATCTCTGATGATTCTCCCAAAGCTTCGTTAATGACAAGCAAAGTTTTGTCTGGAGTAGCCCCTAATTGGCTATTAGCATTTAGCAGTTCAATTCCATAAATAGTTCCGTCTGGTGCTATGTCGATATTCATCTCTTTGCTAACTTGAATCGTCTCAACCAGAGCTGTTTTTTCTTGAAAGCAGATATAAGCAATGTTAGATATTGGATCGTAACTAATTTTCATTTTTTAACTCAGCATAAGCCTCATAAACCGCTTTAACGTTATACCAATTCAGAAAAACCCTAGCTATTTCCCAAGCTAACTGGGATTTTCCTCTATCGATTAACCATTGTAAAAAACCCGCCAGAGTTTTTTCGTTTAAGCTCCCACCAACAGATAAAATCCCCCATAATAATCGATGCATCCAAGTCATTTGCACCATCATTTTTACCTCCCAAGTGGGATGTTTTTGATAAAATAAAACTCCCATTTTTCCCCGTTGAATTTCTCTGTCGATGAGTGCGGGCAACTGTTCTAAATTAAACGGCGGGTGCCAGTGATAGCCCACAGCAGCAGGACATTTTATTAACTGCAAACCTAACTTTTTTAACCTTACTCCCAACTCCAAATCTTCCCAACCGTATTGTTGGAAACCGGTGTCAAATAATCCCGCTTCGATTAACCAACGACGGGCGATCGCTACATTTCCCGTAGCAAAAAAAGCCGCCGAAAAATCGGTCAATTTATAAGGTTCGGCAGTGGGATTATCGAAATTACAAGTATTAATAACCCTGCCATAAGTAAAGATTCGCTCGTTATTTTCCCTCGCCTTAACTAAAGCCTCGGCCTGTGCCATCAAAAAAGTTTCTGTCACCACCAAATCGCTATCAATAAAAATAATAGTATCGCCTCGGGCCTTTTCTACCCCAAAATTCCGGGCCGCCGCAGGCCCTTGATGGTCCCTGGCATAAGGCCGGACGTGGGGGAAGTCCGGGCCCCGGGCGGTTAACCATTCCCAAGTCCCATCGGTGGAACCATCATCGACTACCACTACTTCATAGTCGGCGACGGGAGGGCCATAATTTTGATTTTCCAGGGCCTTAAGGCACTTTTCTAAAATCGGTCGGCGGTTGTAAGTTGGGATAACGACGCTAAAAAAGATCATAAGTCTAGGAATTTTTACCTGGCGGGGGAGAATTTAGAAAATTTAGTCCCATAATAAAAACTCAGTTGTGATTAGAACCGAAAAATTATGGGTCGCGCTACTAAAGTAGTCTTAGCTTATTCTGGCGGAGTCGATACCTCCGTTTGCATTCCTTATCTGAAAAACGAGTGGGGGGTAAAGGAGGTTATTACTCTCGCTGCGGACTTGGGACAAGGGGAGGAACTCGAACCAGTTCGCAAAAAAGCTCTCGATTCCGGGGCCAGCGAATCTCTCGTAGCAGATGCGGTGGAAACTTTTGTCACCGACTACGGGTTTCCGGCCATCCAGGCCAACGCCCTTTACGAAAATCGCTATCCTTTGGCCACTGCCCTCGGTCGTCCTTTGATTGCGAAGTTGTTGGTAGAGACGGCAGAAAAATATGGTGCGGATGCGATCGCCCACGGTTGTACTGGCAAGGGTAACGATCAGGTGCGTTTTGACGTCGCAGCAGCGGCCCTCAACCCTAAATTAAAAATTCTCGCCCCAGCGCGGGAGTGGGGGATGAGTCGCGAGGAGACCATCGCTTATGGGGAAAAATACGGCGTTCCCTCTCCAGTGAAGAAGTCTTCTCCTTACAGCATCGACAAAAATTTATTGGGGATGGCCATCGAGGCCGGAATCCTCGAAGATCCTTGGGCGGAACCTCCAGAGGAAGTTTTCGGCATGACTAAGGCGATCGCCGATACTCCCGACGAACCGGAATATGTCGAGATCGGTTTCGAGAAAGGTCTGCCAGTGAGTCTCAACGGCGAGGCGATGGGCGGCGTTGCTTTAATAACGAAGCTCAATCAATTGGCGGGCAGTCACGGTGTCGGACGCATCGACATGGTGGAAAACCGTCTGGTAGGGATTAAGTCGCGGGAGGTTTACGAGTCGCCGGCGATGTTAGTCTTAATTCACGCCCACCGGGATTTAGAAAGTTTTACTCTCACAGCGGATGTTACCCGTTACAAGCGAGGCATTGAGGATACTTACAGCCAGTTAGTTTATAACGGTTTGTGGTACAGTCCCCTTAAAGGTGCTTTGGATGCTTTTGTTCGACAAACCCAAGAGCGAGTAACCGGTAGCGTGAGGGTGAAGTTGTTTAAGGGCAGCGCTGTTATTGTCGGGCGCAAGTCCGATAATTCTCTATATAGTTTTGACCTGGCAACTTACGGTGCAGAAGACGAGTTCGACCATAAAGCAGCCGAAGGTTTTATCTATGTGTGGGGATTGCCCGTGAGGGTTTGGTCTGGAAAAATGAGAGGTTAATTTGATACCTTAGTAATTGCTGAAGCGATCGTTCGTAGTAATCGCTTCAGCGATTTTCTACTAAGTGTTAATTGCTAATGGCTAATGGTTAGGATTAACAATTAACGATTAGCAATTAAGGAATGAGGATTTAATAGACCTCTCCAGAAAAGATGATGAAACCCTTAATATTAAAGGCTCACTATGGTGATTTTTGGAGAGGTCTAATAAAATGTGGGTAAGCGCTCAGGCCCAAACCCGCGAACGGGGACGTAAAGCCTCCGGCACGCTCCGCGAACGCACTCGTCTTTTTGACAAGTTATTAAATCCCCATTCCTAACAAGAACGCAATTAGCAAAAAGCGGCTAATTTTTGGTTTTCTTCTAAATATTCTTTCACTCTTCCGATGGAAAATTTTCAAAAAAAGAGCGCAACTTCATGCGAGGAATGTAAGGCCATCCTCCTTCAGCTTCTATTTCTTTAAGTAAGTTATATAGCTGCTGGCGATTGCTTGGCAAAGACTCTTGAAACAAACCTTCTCTGAGTTCTTGATGCAACGTTTCCAAATTTCGTAGCAATGCTAAAAGTTCTGTAGGATTGCCCTGATGTTCTTTAGCTAAGGCCCGAAATGTTTCGGCCATATTTGGCCAATCCGACAAGCTTTGTCCCGATTCTTTTTTTATACCTTGATTCATACCAAAAAAAATAACTGAGTTATACCAATAAAGTCCCCGGACACAACAGCCAAGCGTAAGCATTTTAACTCAACTTGTCTGAAGTTGCAGGCTAAAATCAAGAAAAAGTGACAAGCACTGGTACAATTCAATCTTGACCAACAAATCTATAGCCACTGCCAATCTCCTTTTTTCTACGCCATCAATAACCAAGGCGGTAGAACGGCTTTAAGATCTACATTTTTTTATGAGGTTGACAATGAAGTATCGTGCTTTAATAGCTACATTTTTGGCCCTCTGCTTGACTGTATTAACAGCCTGCAGCGACGGTGAAATGGCCAGCGACAAGCCACTGACTTATAACGACATCAGAAATACCGGTTTAGCGAACAACTGCCCGCAATTGTCAGAAACTGCCCGTGGGTCTATTCCTCTGGCTCCGAATAGCTCTTATGTTCTGACGGAGCTGTGCATACAACCGACCGAGTACTTCGTTAAAGAAGAACCTGCCAATAAACGCCAAGAAGCAGAGTTTGTACCTGGGAAAGTATTGACCCGGAAAACCTCTACCTTAGAGCAAATTACAGGCAGTCTAAAATTTAACGAGGATGGCACCTTGACATTTACCGAAGAAGATGGTATAGACTTCCAGGCAATTACCGTACTTTTGCCCGGGGGCGAGGAAGTGCCTTTCCTATTTACGGTCAAAGGATTGATTGCTAAGAGCCAAAGCAATGTTTCTAGCATCAACACTTCTACCGATTTTGAAGGATTGTACGATGTCCCTTCCTATCGGGGCGCTGCTTTTCTAGATCCCAAAGGTCGCGGTTTAGCTAGTGGCTACGACAACGCAGTGGCCTTACCCGCTCAAGCTGACGAGAAAACATTCGCTGAGGCCAACGTCAAGCAGGCTAGCACCAGAAGGGATGCTGGCAGGATGTCCCTGCAAGTGTCCAAGGTAAATGGCGAAACTGGTGAAATTGCCGGCATTTTTAAGGCTATCCAGCCTTCTGATAACGATTTGGGAGCCAAAGAGTCTGTCGAAGTGAAAGTTAGCGGCATCTTTTACGGTCGCATAGAACCTTCTTTTTTGTAAATTAGTCTGAAATTTCCATCGATGAGGGGCCTAACGGTCCCTTTTTTTGTCGCTTGCTACCAAAAACTTGCAGGCGATCTTCCTCTTTACAAGTAAAATCAAGATCGGATATAATAAGATATCAAAAGCCTATAAAAATCGCGATCGCCTTTTAGCCGTGTCAAAGATCGCAGCTTGCGGGTACAGATCGCGATCGCAGCGATTAACATTCAAATCTTTAAGACTGTCAATAAATGTCCAGTCAGCGGCCACCTCTACTAACAAACTTCGTATTATGTCTACCACACTAACCCAAAACCTTAAAAATGAAAGCTTGGAGCTATTGCGGGTTTACCAAGAATCTCCATCAAACCAAGTTCGCAATCAGTTGGTAAAACTCAATATAGGATTGGTCAGAAAAGAAGTCCACCACTGGCTCAGTAAATGCACTGAGAGTTACGATGACCTACTTCAAGTGGGCTGTATAGGTCTAATTAGAGCCATAGATCGCTTCGATCTTTCTTATGGAAAGGCCTTCAGTTCCTTTGCTACCCCCTATATTAGAGGGGAAATTCAGCATTATCTCCGAGATAAAAGCCCGTCAGTACGAATTCCTCGCAATTGGTTGGCCCTTGAAAGGCAAGCGGTCAAACTGATGCAGGAACTCAGACAGCAGCTACAACGCAAGCCTACTGAATCTGAAGTTGCTGAGGCTTTGGGCATTTCCTTGAAAGAATGGCAGGAAGTTCAGTTGGCCTGTCGCAATAAATCTCCTCTGAGTTTGGATGCCCCCGTCCAACATAATGAGGAAGAAGGGGCCACTAGCCTGGGAGAATTGGTCCCAGATAGTCAGTATCGCAGTTTTCAGTTGGCCCAGGAAGATAGAATCCGCTTGCAACAAGCTCTGGGTAGGTTGGAAGATGGAACCCGTAAAGTTCTGGAGTTTGTCTTTTTGTGCGATTTGACTCAGAAGGAAACTGCAGAAAAGATGGGCATTAGTTCTGTGACGGTTTCTCGCAGGGTCAAAAAAGGCCTCAAGTCCCTTAAGGAAATGATGGTTGGAGATGAGGAAGACTAAGCAAAAGGCCATAAACTGCAAAACCATCGGAGTCCCACCTAGTTAACTCAGGTGGGATTTTTTCTGGCTCGATCTGAAAACCTCTTGCCTCTTGCCTCTTGCCTCTTGCCTCTTGCCTCTTGCCTCTTGCCTCTTGCCT
>CAZUCT010000323.1:0-7179 GCA_964619285.1 uncultured bacterium
CTAGAAGAACGAAACCAAGCTCTTCAAGCATGGACCTCGGCAGTAGCGACGGGTCAAGTCTACGATCTCCAACACTGGAGCCGTCGTTACGATGGGGAATATCGATATATGAGCGTTCGCGCCGTGCCGGTGCGAGGAGAAGATGGGAAAGTTCGCGAGTGGGTAGGGGTTAAAAACGATATTACCCAGAGCAAACTAGCCGAGGAACAATTGCGACAGCAAGCGCAAATAATCGACCAAGTACACGAGTCGGTAGTGCGCTGTAACTTGGAGGGAGACATCGTCGGTTGGAACAAAGGAGCGGAACGTCTGTTTGGGTATAGTGCCGAAGAGGCGACGGGCAAGCATTTATCCTTGCTGCACCCGCAGGGCCAGGAATTAGAAGAACTAATCTTCAAACCGGTGAGGGAAAAAGGTTCTTGCGAGCTAGAATTAAAGATGTCGCGCAAGGGAGGAGAAGAGTTTTATGCAATCTTGGGCGCGACTCAACTGAGAAACAGTAAGGGAGATGCCATCGGTTTAATTGCCTCCGCAGTGGATATCACGCCAACGAAGGAAGCCGAAAAAGCGATCGCAACCGAACGCGAACGGTTATTTACCTTGCTCGATGCTCTGCCCGCCTTCATTTCCCTGCAAGCTCCCGATTATTCGATCCGCTTTGCTAATAAAAGTTTCCGAGAGCAATTTGGAGATACCCAGGGCAAGCGCTGTTACGAAGCAACCGCCAACAGAATGAAACCTTGTCCCGAATGCGATACTTTTAAAGTATTTGACTCCCAAGAGCCCGTCATCTGGCAGTGGCAGAATCCCAAAAGTGAGAAAAATTATGAAGTTTACGCTTACCCCTTCACCGACGTTAGCGGCGAGAAGTTAGCGATTGAGATGGGAATAGACGTGAGCGATCGCCACCGAGCAGAAGCAGAAAGGCGAGTGGCCCTGGCAGAGGTCGAACGTTCCCAACGCCTGCTGCGGGCAGTCATCGACACAAGTCCCGATCTTATATTTGTCAAAAATAGAGATTTTCGGTACGTGCTAGTAAACAAGAGCTTTGCCAAAACTGTAACGGCGAACAAAAAGCCAGAAGAGATAATTGGCAAAAACGACATCGAACTCGGCTTTCCCAAAGAAGAAATTTTCGGCATTCCCGAACAAGGCATCCCAGGCTTCCGCGCCGACGATGAAGCGGTACTTGCCGGCGAGAGCTTCCGCAACGCTAGCGACACTGTTACCATGTTTGACGGAAGCCAACGCACCTTCGAGAGTCAAAAACTGCCCTTGCAGGATGAAAACGGAGAGGTATTCGGCGTTTTGGGCTTTACTCGTGACGTGACCGAAGCCTACCAAGCTCGGTACGCTTTGCAAGCGGAACGAGAGCGGCTGTTTTCCATCCTCGACGGCATCCCGGCCTTCCTCTATCTCCAAGCCCCAGATTATTCGGTGAAATTTGCCAACCGGACGTTCCGGGAAAAATTTGGCGAAGCGGGAGAAAGACCTTGCTTTGAGGTTATTGCCGATCGCCGCGAACCTTGCGAGAATTGTCCGACCTTTAAAGTGTTTGACACCAAGGAGGCTCAAACTTGGGAATGGCACGAGGAGAAGACGGGTAAAACCTATCAAATTTACGATTATCCTTTCTACGATACCGATGGTTCCCTGTTGGTGGTAGAGATGGGGTTGGATCTCAGCGATCGCAAACAAGCCGAAATGGAACTGCGCTTGTCGGAAATGCGCTATCGTTCTTTGATCGAAGCAAGCAAGCAAATTATCTGGACTACCAACGCGCTCGGGAAAAATCTCGTTCAACTTCAAGCTTGGATGGCATTTACCGGTCAAACTTCTGAGGAAGCCAGAGGTTCTGGCTGGTCAAATGCCGTTCACCCGGACGATCGCGAAAGAAGCCTGGAGGCGTGGACGACGGCTGTTGCCAACCGCTCCCTTTATGAAATCGAACATCGCGTCCGCCGTGCCGATGGAGAGTACCGCTATATGAGTGCTAGAGGGGTTCCCGTGTTTGGAGAAGATGGCAGCATTCTGGAGTGGATAGGAGCCCACACCGATATCACGGAGGAAAAACAAGCTAAGGAGAAATTAGAAAACTTTGCCAAAGAGCAACAACGATTGTTGCAAGAACTGAAAACCCGTCAAAACGCTCTAGATGGAGCGGCGATCGTCAGCGAAACCGATACTAACGGAACCATTACCTACGTCAACGATTTGTTTTGTCAAATCTCCGGCTACAGTCGGGAAGAGTTAATGGGTCAAAACCATCGCATTATCAAGTCCGACCATCATCCCCTAGAATTTTTCGCCAAATTGTGGCAAACTATCTCCTGCGGTCAAGTATGGAAAGGGGAGATTAAAAACAAGCGCAAAGATGGTTCCTATTATTGGGTTGACACTACCATCGCCCCCATGTTTGACACCAAAGGCAAGATAGTTAAATATACTGGCATCCGCTTTGACATCACCGAACGCAAACAAGCGGAGGAAAACTTGGAAAAAATAGCTGCCGAACGCAAAGCGGAAGCAGACTCTCTCACCCAACAAGTGCTAAAGCTGCTCGGCGACATCAAAGGCGCTGCTAAAGGAGATTTAACCGTGCGGGCGGAGGTGACGAACGACATCTTGGGTGCCGTTGCCGACTCGTTCAACTTTTTAGTGAGCGAGCTGCGCAAAGTAGTTAACGGCATTCAAAAGCTAGCATCCCAGGTGAACTCTGCCACTGGGGAATCTATTAGCAGCACCAAAGAATTAGCCACCCAAGCTCGCACCCAGGCGCGACAGCTCGAAAATTCCCTCGAACAAATCGATCGCATGGTCAATTCGATTAAAGAAGTCTCCGATGCGGCCGGGCGAGCGACCCAAGTGGCCCAACAATCGGCCCAAACGGCGGAAGCGGGTGGAGTGGCAGTGGATCGCGCGGTTCGAGGCATCGACGAGTTGCGCCGCACCATCGCCGATACCGCAAAAATGATGAAACGTTTGGGCGAGTCGTCCCAACAAATCGGCAAAATCGTTACTTCTATTTCTCAAATTGCCTCCCAAACCAACCTCCTCGCCCTCAACGCCACTATCGAGGCGGCCAGGGCGGGAGAACAGGGTCTTGGTTTTGCGGTGGTTGCCGAGGAAGTGCGGAAGTTGGCGGAACGTTCCGCCGATGCCACGGAGGAAATTTCCGAAATCGTCACTACCATTCAAAAGGAAATGGGCAGCGTGATGCAAGCGATGGAAACGGGCACTCAAGAAGTGGTAGCGGGAACGAAACTGGCGGCGGAGGCGAAAACTCACTTGACGGAAATAATTCAAGTGAGCCGCGAGATGAATGCCTTGATTCAAAATATTACCACCGCAGCTAACAAGCAAGTGACTTTTGCCGAAGAAATTTCTGCTACTATGAGCGAGGTTAATAAAATTGCCAATACCACCGACAGTCAAGCGGAAAACGTGACAACTTCCCTGGACGGTTTGGCAGTTGCCGTAAATCAACTGCAAGATTCTGTAACTAAGTTTCGTAGTTAGGTTCGTAGTAATCGATGAGCGCGATTTTTCGTATAAATCGCGCTCATCGATTACTACGAACGATTCCCCATTCCCCATTCCCCATGAGCGATTTTAACGAATTAATCGGTACTTTCATGGCCGAAAGCCAAGATTTCCTGCAGTCGATGGAGGAGGATTTGTTGGCGATGGAAGGCAGTCAAACGAGAGAAGAACGCTTGGAAAGGATTAAAAACCTATTTCGGGCGGCCCATTCAATTAAGGGTGGGGCGCTGATGTTTGGTTTGGAAAATCTTTCGACGGCGGCTCACGCTTTGGAAGATTGTTTTGCGATTTTGCGCGATACTTCTAAACCGGAAACAGGCAGGATGCCTGTTCTACAACCCGACACGGTAACTGCCCTCCTTCAAGGTCTCGACGTTCTCAAAAAATTAGTAGCAAAAACTACTCGCGGCGAGGAAGTAACTGCCGAGGAAATAGAAGAAATAGTACCTTTAAAAAGTCAATTAGAGGAGGTTTACGGTAAAGAAAAACCGCAGGCAAAATGGACCCAAAAAGGAGCGGTTAATACCGATGTAATTAAGGTTATTTTTGACAGGGACTTGCCTCCGCTTTTTGCCAAACTGGAAAGCGAAATTTCTCAAGCACAAGCAGAGAATATCGAGCAAACTACGGGCAAGTTGAACGAAATCTATTATCAACTTTCTGGGGTAGCCGGTATGCTGCAACTGCCAGAGTTCGGCGCCATTGTCGAACCCCTGCGGGAGTTAATAGATACTTCCGAACTCTCGGTGGAAGAGTTGCGAGAAAAGGGGTGGGCGATCGCTCAAAGTTTACAGACTTCCCGAGAGCAAGTGTTGGCAGGAGAGGCCATCGGAGTCGCTCCCCCCCAACCCCCCTTGGAAAGGGGGGGGCAAGAGGAAATAGAGGAGGCGATCGAACTGCAGTCAGAAGTAGAGGAGGAAACGGAAGTTGCAGCAGCAGAAGTAGAACTAGAAACAATTTCCCAACTCCAACCTTCTGCCCCCACCGCTACTCCATTCGCCCAGGGCAACTGGCAGCGTCCGACTATTCGGGTCGATTTGGAACATCTGGCGGAATTAGTTAATCTAGTGGGAGAACTGGCGATTAATCGCACTCACTTAGAATTGCAACAAAAGCAACTGCGGTCCGAAACCAAGCGGATGCGTCGCAATCTCTTCGAGTTAGATCGCTTTGGCAGTCAACTGCGGGACGAATACGATCGCCTCAGTTTTTTCCCTCATGGGGACCAGCTCCCCACGCCGAAAACGCCGGACGCACTCCCAACACTCCCAGAACAGGGGGGATTTTCTCAGTTCGATCCTTTAGAAATGGATCGATATAACGAATTTCATACCACGGCCCAATCTGCCATCGAAACAACTCGGGCGATCGCTAACTCGGCGGGCAAGGTTGACGAATTATCTATTCAATTAGAACGCAGTACGGATTTACTCCGGCGCATCACCGACAGGTTGCGATCGCGAGTCATCCAGTTGCGCGTCGTACCCTTCAGCAAATGCGTCGATGCCCTCCCCCGGGCCCTGCGCGAACTCTCTCAAACTCACAATAAAGAAGTAAACCTGCTGCTGTTGGGGCGGGATACCAAAGTTGACGAAAGTCTGGTGGATGCCCTCCGAGATCCGTTAGTGCATCTAGTCCGCAACGCTTTCGACCACGGCATCGAATCCCCAGAAGCGAGAAAAGCGGCGGGCAAACCTCCCAACGGTCAAATCGAAATCGCTGCCCGCCACCAGGGCGGTCAAACTGTGATTACGGTTGCGGACGACGGCAAGGGTATAGATCCGGAGAAAATTCGGCAAAAAGCAATTGAAAAAGGCTGGTTTGCCGCCGAACAAGCTAACGATCTGTCGGTGGCGGAACTTTACGAGTTGCTCTTTTGGTCTGGGTTTAGTACCGTAGAGTCTGCTACCAACTTGTCCGGGCGCGGGGTGGGTTTGGATATCGTCCGCGACAATTTGCGTAAGGTCCGGGGTACGGTAAAGGTCGATTCTCGGGTGGGTCAAGGCACCACTTTTATTCTCAAACTGCCGTTGATGCTTTCCATCGCCAATGCATTGTTGGTACGGATCGAACATAATACGGTGGCGGTTCCTTTAGATTCGGTTGAGGAAATTCTCCACATTCGAGGGGAGGAAATTCAAGTGGCGGGGCATCAACCGATGTTGGCGTGGCGGGACGAGTTTATCCGCCTGACGCGGTTGCAAGAACTGTTGCGCTATAGCATACCAAATCCCGACGGCCCTTCCCCGGATCCGCTCAACCAAGATCGTATACCGATTTTGGTGGTGGCATCTGCCGAGGGGGTTTTGGCGATCGCCGTGGAACGTCTGGTGGGGCAGCAGGAAATTGTGGTTAAACCTCTGCCGTCGCCTCTGTCGAAACCTCGCGGTATCGTGGGTTGTACGATTTTGGGAGACGGTCGGGTAGTGACGATTTTGGATGTTGACGATTTAATCGTTCAGTTTAAACCGACAACCAACGGGGCGATCGCCGTTGCCGAAAGAAGTCACTTGCTGGATGCCCTGCCCGCCAGTTCCCAGGCACCGCAAATTTTGGCGATCGACGATTCTTATACGATTCGTCAGTTGCTTTCTCTATCTTTACAGCGGGCTCGCTATCGGGTGGAGACTGCTAAAGACGGCCAGGAGGCTTTGGAGAAGTTGGAGAGCGGTATGGATTGCGATTTGGCAATTGTAGATATCGAGATGCCCCGCATGGACGGGTTTGAGTTTTTGCGCCGGGTTAAGTCTAACCCCAGTTTTGCTAACATTCCCGTGGCCATGCTTACTTCCCGCAGCGGCGCAAAACACCGCCAGTTAGCGATGGAGTTGGGGGCTTGTTATTATTTTACTAAGCCTTATAATGAGGCTCAATTGTTGGATGCGATCGCTAAAATAATTAACAATTAAGTCAAGAAACCCGGTTTTTTTAAAAAACCGGGTTTCTGAAATATCCATTCCCCATTCCCAAAATTATGTTACCAACTCGTCGAATTTACAATCGTTTTAGTAGTAAAAAACAACAAATAAAACGCACTCCCACTCGGAAATTAATTACTTTTCGATTGGGGGAAGATAGATATGCTATTCCTATCGAAAAAGTGTTGCGAGTTTTAGATAAATTTACTCCTCGCGCCGTCCTTAAAAGCGGTCGTAGTTTGGTAAAAGAACAGGAACAAATTATTACTTTGCTCGACCCTTCGATTTTGCTTTTAAGTAGTGAAGAAACGAGCGATCGCTCTTACCTAATCGTTTGCACTCTTCAGCAAAAAACCGAAGAGGAAACGGTAGAATATATCGGCATTCCCATCCCAGAAGTGCCGAAAGTGTTGGAAGC
This sequence comes from uncultured bacterium, assembly GCA_964619285.1. Classification (GTDB taxonomy): domain Bacteria; phylum Cyanobacteriota; class Cyanobacteriia; order Cyanobacteriales; family Microcoleaceae; genus CALKCV01. The sequence goes on from CAZUCT010000323.1 coordinate 6,880, forward strand.
TGCCGAAGATAAATTTGGCGAAGTTCCCGAGTTTTACCGAGAAGGCAATCTCTCCCCTGCGGTGGAAAAAATTATTAATGTTTCTGAGGATGAGGTTGTTTTTTATTTGAATTTAGAGCGTTTTTTAACAATTAATAATTAATAATTAACAATTAATAATTAACAATTGGTGCATCTAAATTGTTAATAAAACGCCCCCAAATTAAGAAAGACGTTTTAATTTTGCTCCGAGGTTAGTAACTGTTCAAATTCCCCAAGGGAAGGAATTACAATTGCTTGCCTGAGAAGTTGCTTCAAAAA
>CAZUCT010000324.1:0-7176 GCA_964619285.1 uncultured bacterium
TTACGACTCAAGTCGTTACTACGAACTATTTTTTACGACTCAAGTCGTTACTAAGAACTATTTTTTACGACTCAAGTCGTTACTACGAACTATTTTTTACGACTCAAGTCGTTACTACGAACAATTATGTTATAGTAGCCTTGGCAATGACTCAAACAAAGGAGTTAAAAAGATGGCAAAAGCAATTTGGAATGGTGCGGTTTTAGCAGAGAGCGATCGCTGCGAAAAAGTCGAAGGCAATTATTACTTTCCCCCAGACTCTATTAACCGCGAATATTTCCAAGAAAGCGACAAGCATACCACTTGTTTTTGGAAAGGCCAAGCTAGTTACTACGATATTGTCGTGGATGGTAAAGTTAATAAAGATGCTGCTTGGTATTATCCTAATGCTAAAGAAAAAGCTAAGAATTTTGAGCATTATATCGCTTTTTGGCGCGGGGTTTCCGTAGAAGCTTAAATAAGCACTTGTATTTCAGAAACCCGGTTTTTCCAACAATACCTTCGCCAAAAAAAAAATACTATTCGTAGGTTGTGCGGACCTTCGTGGAACCCAACAAATACGTCCGGTGGAGGTCCGCAGGACCTACAAGAAAATGGCGAAGGTATTTTCCAAAAAACCGGGTTTCTTAGCAGGGGTTTTTTTTCAGAAATATTTGGCGTTTTATGTGGTGCATCTCAATTTTAAAGAGAGCCAACAATTTAACTATTTTTGCTAATAGCTAATGGTTGGGATTAGCAATTAACAATTAGCAATTTACAATTGGCAATTAGCAATTAACAACTAACAACTTGACAATTTTGACATCTGGCGCTATAATTAAAGACAGATGGTTTAGAGAGGACTTGCAAATGCTAGAAAAAGATACAATCGAGCGATCGCCAGCAACGGCAGCTCCACCCCTTCCTAATATCTATCAAATATTAGGATTTGATGAAATTCCCGAGAGGATTAAATCCTACCCCGAAGAATGGCAAATAATCAACTTAATTCGTCAGGGATTGTCCATAGTTTCTATCGCCAAAGTCGCCGAATATTGCGAATTATCCGAAGCAGAAATAGCATCCTTACTGGCAACTTCAGAACGCACTATCTCCAGACGAAAAAAAGACAATAAACCTCTCAATATTTCCGAAGCAGATCGACTCTTTCGCCTGGCCCGAATCTTTGCTAGAGCTTTAGAAATATTTGAAGATATCCACAAAGCTAGAGTCTGGTTAAAAGAATCAAATCGCGCCCTCGCTGAAGCGACTCCTTTAGAATTATTAGACACGGATATGGGTACCCAAAAAGTAGATGAATTGCTCAATCGCATCGAATACGGTTTTTATAGTTAATACGGGAAAAAACGCAATTAGCAATTAACAATTAGCAATTAACGACGAACATGACTACAACAATTTGGCGTTTTTGCCATAAAAAACACGCTGGTTATGCTTTTGATGGAAAAGGCTTTTTGGGTGGTGGCGGTCGCTGGCACTCTCGGGGAACTCCTTTAGTTTACGCTTCGGCTACTCTGTCTTTGGCTATCTTAGAAACTTTAAATCACAATTTAGAAATAGAAAATATCGGCCAAGATTTTGTTTTTATCAAAGCAGAAATTCCCGAGGAAGTGCCAATTAAAAAATTAGAAGAAGAACGATTGCCGCCCAATTGGCGCGACCTTCCCGCGCCCCAAATTTTAGCATTAATTGGGGATAAATGGTTGAGTAGCTGTCTGACGGCTGTTCTTCAAGTTCCTTCGGCGATAATTCCTCACGAGAATAATTATTTGCTCAACCCAAAACATCCAGATTTTGCTAGCATAAAAATTTATCCGCCCGAACATTTTGAGTTGGGTAAATCTCTATTAATTAGCAGTTAACAATTAACCAAAGAAAACTAATTCTGAAAATCCGACGATATGCCCCAGGTTATTTCGGTGTTGCAACAGGGTTTGCCAGCAACGGAATCTGGGGATTTTGTTAAGAGTTTGACTGGTTGAAAAATAGATTTACAGCAACGCGGGAAAGAGGATAAAATTGGTTATCAAAACTAACAAAATTAAACCGATAACGTTGACCGCCAATCCCGTTTTTGCCATTGTCGAAATGGGGAAATAATTCTCGGAATAAACAATGGCATTGGGGGCCGTTGCCACTGGCAACATAAAGGCAAAAGAAGCAGCGATCGCCGCCGGTAACATTAATAATTCTGGATTGATATCTATGGTTCCCGCAGCAATGGCTAAAATTGGCATGATTAAACTGGTTAGGGCCGTGTTGGAAATAAATTCCGTTAGAATATTGACGACAATACAGATGGCGATCGCTACTAAAAATAGCGGTAATTGTGCTAACAAAAACTGCAACTTATCCCCCATAAAACTTGACAACCCAGAAGCTAAAAATCCTTGGGAAATTGCCAAACCTCCACCGAACAATAACAAAATTTCCCAGGGAATTTTTACCGCCGTCTCCCAATCTAATAAATGTCTATTTTCCCCCTTATCGTTTTTTACTGCTATTAAAAACATGATGACAGATATCAGCGCTCCCACCGTCGAGTCGGTTACAAAATCCTGGATTCCTAAATAGGTACTCCAGCCAATTATTGTAAAATCGTATATTACAATATCGTTTCTAAAAATCCACAAAAATGCTGTCATGGCAAACAAAATAGCAACGTATTTTTCTCCAGAATAAATCGGCCCTAATTCTTCTAATTCTTGCTCGATAATTTCGGCTTCTCCTGATAGTTTAAACTCCTCTGGTATGGGGCTTCCAATTTTTGTTAAATAGAGCCAACTCAAACAAACAAAAATTACAACTGTAGGAAATCCTACTATTATCCACTGGAAAAAAGTTATGGGAGCAATTTCTGGAAATATTGCTTTGAGTTGGGCTAAAAAAATTAAATTTGGCGGCGTACCTATGGGGGTGCCGATGCCGCCAATATTTGCCCCGTAGGCAATGCCTAACATCAGGCTAGTTCCCATAGTTTTTTTAACATCAATATCCGGGTTTGCTTTAACTGTTTGTTCGATGGTGGCAACGGCGATCGGTAACATCATTAAAGCTGTCGCCGTATTCGATATCCACATGGAAAGGGCCGCCGTTCCTAACATAAATCCTAAGATTAATCGTTCCGGTTTCGTGCCGACAATTTTAATAATATTCAGAGCAATTCGCCGATGCAAATTCCATTTTTCTATAGCCGTAGCAATAAAAAATCCTGTCATAAATAACAGGATAATATCGGAACCGTAGGCCGTCGCTACTTCTTCTGCGGGCACTATTCCTAATAATGGTAAAAGAAATAAAGGAATTATTGAAGTTGCAGCAATGGGGATAGTTTCTCCTAGCCAAAATACCGACATTATCAGGGTAACTCCCAACATGGCGATCGCTTTTGGCGGCAAGTTATTTGGCAACAGTTCTGGAAATAAGGAAAGGAGAAAGCAGGTTAAAAATAAACCCGTTCCGAGATAAAAGCTTTTTTTCATAATTTGGGGAATTGGGAAGGGGAAATTAAGCGGATAACAAGCAAGATGCCCGTTCTACGTTCCGACTATCCCAGTATTTCATCTACTTTAAAATTAATACCTGGGAACTGTTGAATAGATAAATTTTGACCCCGCTGTAATTTCTGTATTTGTTGATATCCACTGGCCCTAGGTTGTCGATAAACCTCCAGACATTGCCCGTTAATATCCACCAACCAAACCTCGGTAATATTGTCTTCGGCATAGAGAGGAATTTTTACTTCCCGGTCATATTTTATCGTACTATCTCCCACTTCAACTATGAGGAAAATTTCCCCCGGTTTTGGGTGTCCTGATTCATAAAAATCCGCTTTCGGTTCCAATAAGGCTAAATCCGGTTCTGGTTCGGAATAGTCGTCTAATTCAACTGGGTTTTGGACGGTAACGATAACGCGATCGCCCAGTTCCCTCGTAAATACTCTAATTAAACGATTCGCGCAAGCAGCATGATGGCGGCCTATGGGGGACATTCTGACAATTTCTCCTCGAATTAGTTCTACTCGTTCGTCTTCTTTGAGAATACCAGCTTGAGGCATTTGGTTGTATTCTTTGACGCTAAATTTTCGTTTCAACAATTCTACTGACATAATTACCTCTAGTAAATAACAATTTTCATTTTATCATAATTTGGGAATGCCAATTAATTATGGTAAAAACTTATGGCTTAAAGATAAGGAAACTGAGGGAAAACTCACGGGTTTTATGACTCCATTATCCGATAAAACAGTTTCCGAATTATAACCTTTGGACGTAGGATTTCTGAAGATATAAGCTTGGCGATCGCTTACGTCTAAAACCCAATATTCGGGAAGATTAGCTTTAGCGTAAATAAGCCCTTTTTCTTGCCTATCTTTCCTCAAGGTGGTATCGGCAACTTCTACTAAAAAGAAGATTTCATTCGCGGTGGGGTGGCGATCGCCATAAACTTTTGGATCGATATTTACTACGGCAATATCCGGTTCCGGTTCCGAGGTTGATAACGTAATTGGTAGCTGCATCCTAATATGAGCTTGTTGGTTTAATCGACCTTTTAAATAATCGGACGATCGTTGAGTAGTTGCGGCATGGGGAGCTCGTTGGGGATTCATTTCTATAATGCGACCTTCTAATAGTTCCACGCGAGATTCTGGCGTTAGAATACCATAATTTATCATTTGATGGTATTCTTCTACCGTCCATAAATGAATTTTACTAGCTATCATTGACTTAATCTCCTTATATCTTAACTTTTGCCTCTTGCCTCTTGCCTCTTGCCTACCTCTTAATTCCTTTCATTGCTAATATTGCCGCCCCATAAGCAGCTTCGGTATTAACAGACTCCGAAACCGCTACTTTTAAATAACGGCGACGAATGGCAGTCCAAGTAGGATTTTTTGCCCCGCCCCCCGCAGTATAAACTCGTTTTAAAGGAGTGGCTCCTAATTGCTGCAATAAATTATAGCCTTGCCCTTCAATTCTGGCAATACTTTCTAACAAACCGTGTAAAAATTCGGCGGGGTTTTCCGGTTTTGGTTCCAGTTTTGGCAATAACTCCGGGTCGTTTTTGGGGAAGCGATCGCCTTTTTTTAACAATGGATAATAATCCAACAAACTCTCTTTTTCCGGGTCAATTTCCCGACTCAACTTTGCCAACTCTTCATCATTAAAATATGCCTTTAAAACCGCCCCCCCAGTATTAGAAGCGCCCCCCGTCAACCACAAATCTCCCAGACGGTGACTGTAGATACCGTATCTCGCATCGTCAACGCGATCGCGACTTAATAACTTCAACACCAAAGTCGAACCCAGAGAAGTCACCGCCTCCCCAGGAGAACTCGCACCGCTGGCGAAGAAAGCTGCTATGCTATCGGTAGTTCCCGCCTTTACCTCGCAGTCGGCGGGCAGTCCGAAACGGTTCGCTATTTCTGGAATCACCTTACCGACCGTCGTTCCCGGAACTACTACCCGGGGCAATTTAATAGTAATAGTTTGTTTACCATAACTTAGCGCGTTTGTCAACCATTTTGGATAAGATAATTCCCCCACGTCGTAGCCCAATTTGAGAGCGTTATGATAATCGCTAATACCTAGCTGACCGTGGAGGAGAAAACCCAACCAGTCCGCTTGATGGAGAAAATTATATTTTTGAAAATCATTTTTTGATTTATAGTTCTCCAGCAACCAGAGGAGTTTGGCGAAACTGGAAGTGGCGCTAATCACTGGACGATCGTCCGGGGCGATCGCCCTAACCGCCTCCATCACCTCCGCCCCCCGTCCGTCGTTGTAAAACAGGGGCTCGGATACCGGATTTCCCCGGTCATCCGATAACAGCACCGTTGCCGAAGTCCCATCCAGAGCGATCGCCCTTATCTGCCCTCGCATCTCCTGGGGGATGTCGTCCATGAGAGCAAACAACGCCGAGCGCCACTCAGACGGGCTCGGAGTTCGTTCTTGCCAGATATATTTGCCTTCCGCCCGAAGGGCTCCACTGGCATCGATAACTGCATGACGGGCTCCAGAAGTACCAAAGTCCAGTCCTAAATAAAAATTCATCGTTGTTCTAACCCTAATATGTTATAATCGACATTTTGCGGTTTTAAACTCACGTTTCTAAAGTTTTATTAATTTTTTTATCAAAAGTTAAAAATACTAGACATCGAGCAAATTAACATCTATAAAAAGTATGGGAAGATAAAAACTTCCCCATCGGGTTAATTAACACTCTATTGTTTAGAAACGATAATGGATACTTTCGCATATTCTCATCTAGCCTTAGAGCATGAGGCAGCTACCAACGAAGAACTAGCCATGGCCAATCCCTTCGAGGACTTGAACTGGAACAAGGTTTCTAGCGGTTGGATGCGGGTTTTAGCCGTTTTGGTCTTCTTCTCCGTCATCAGCGCAGCCAATAGCGCCGTGGCCGGACATTACAATAAAGGCGATCGCGGTCCCAAAGTGGCAAGCATTCAGTACGTTCTCAAAAAGAAAGGCTATTTCCACGCCAATATTACCGGCTATTATGGCCGCATAACCAAACACGCCGTGATGGCCTTCCAACGGGACCACGGTTTGGCCGTCGATGGAGTAGTTGGCCCCAAAACCAAGTACGCCATGACCCACTATAAAAAGGCCAAGCACCACCATCACAAGCCCAAGTATCATAAAGTCAGCTACCACAAGAAGGCCACCTGCCGTTCTTGTTCCAAAGATGGGATGCTAGCTCATGGCGATCGCGGCTACGAAGTCAAGCAAGTCCAACGCCGTTTAGCGCGCATGGGCTACTTCCACGCCAAGGCCACCGGCTACTACGGGCCCATCACCAAGCACGCCGTAATGGCCTTCCAGCGCAAATGCGGTCTTAAGGCCGATGGCGTAGTAGGTCATAGCACCCGCAAGGCAATGGGAATATAGATATTACCCTTAGTCAAAAACAGCTTAATCTCTGTTTCAGAAACCCGGTTTTTTCAACAATACCTTCGCCAAATTTTCAAGGCGTTCCTCGCCCGCGTGAAACCGGGAATATTGCCAAAACCCGGTTTCTTAGGTCTTTCAGCTTGTAATATGCCGGTTTTAGCGTGCCCAGAAACCCGGTTGGCAAAAAACCGGGTTTCGCAAATTAGATAGCGTGCCCAGAAACCCGGTTGGCAAAAAACCGGGTTTCGCAAATTAGATAGGG
>CAZUCT010000325.1:0-7146 GCA_964619285.1 uncultured bacterium
CTTTGTAGGTTGGGTGCAGCGACAGCGGAACCCAACAGCCAAAAACTCTTTGTAGCCAAAAACTCTTTGTAGTAAGTAAAAGGAAGGAAAGGCCGATGTTAAATAGCGTCTATCTTCCAAAGAAAAGGAAGCAAAAGTAAAAAACCACCGACCGAACTGGAAAAATAGTAGCAGTTCTACAGGTAGGACTTTTGCTTCCTTTTTAGCTTCTAGCTACAATCCTTTCGCGAAAGTTCGCTCCCCTGCGATGGCTAAAGAGATTTTAGCAGGAAAAGGTAGTAGCTGCAAAGTTGTCGGTAAGCGGTACTCCAGAAGAGCCGTCAAACCAGGCGAAAATCTGCTCGGCTTCTAAATCCTGGGGCTTAGAGGGCAAGCTAATCTCGTAAACCGTAGTGCCAGCTTCGGCCCCGGCGAGGACTGCAGAAGAACTGCCGCCCTCGTTGACAACAACTTTTACGGAATCTTCGAGAGCAATTCCGGCCTCGCGAAGAACGGCAGCCGGTTCTGCAAGGAACCGCTGGCGGAAGTTCTCATCGGCCCAGGTTTGGGCGACAATTTTGGCCAGGTCGATTTGCCAGTTTTTAGATTGAGTTTGCATTTATTGTCTCCTTAATTGTCTTCTTAATAAGAAATTGACATTGTTGGTATTTGAGAAACCAGGTTTTTTCAAAAAACCTGGTTTCTGGGATACCGAAAAACCGGGTTTGTAGACCGATTCTTAGCCCGACCTCAAGTAAAAACTGTCCCTCTTGGGAGCGTGGGATTGGGAGTCCGCCCGTTCCCGGAGGGGGCAACAGTTAGCAGAGAAGGCCGCGAATGCCTGGCAGATTAACGAGCGGCGGGAGGACGGCCATCCTCTCCTTGCTCTTTTTTTGCCAGTCATCGATGAGTATATTTACAGAAACAAAATTTGTCAAGCCGCCAAGTTGTTTTTTACAATCTTTTAAGATTCTGCGCTGTCGGATGGCCCGAAAGTAAGCCAAGAGCGCAGAAGGCAGGGGGGGGTTTAACTATTTTGTAGCAAGGGCTACAGCGTTTAGAATCGCTAAAGCGATTACTACGAACTATCGCTAAAGCGATTACTACGAACTATCTCGTTTGTAGTAAGCGCTTCAGCGCTTAGAATCGCTAAAGCGATTACTACGAACTATCGCTAAAGCGATTACTACGAACTATCTCGTTTGTAGCAAGGGCTACAGCGTTTAGAATCGCTAAAGCGATTACTACGAACAATCGCTAAAGCGATTACTACGAACTATCTCGTTTGTAGTAAGCGCTTCAGCGCTTAGAATCGCTAAAGCGATTACTACGAACTATCGCTAAAGCGATAGTTGCGAACTATCGCTAAAGCGATTGTTGCGAACTATCGCTAAAATTTAGGAGGTAACAATGACACTTCTTCAACTAGAAAAATATCGGATAACAGAACAAATAAATGCGGGACAAAATGCTTTAATCTATCGCGGCATTCGGAAGAACGACAGTCAAAAAGTAGTAGTAAAAGTGCTGCGCAACGAATGTCCAACACTAGAACAAATAAGCAGTTTGAGACAAGAATATAAAATAACTCAAACGCTAAAAAACACTGAAGGTATAGTGAAATCCTTAGAACTGGAAAAATATCAAAGAAGTTACGCCCTCGTCTTGGAAGACGTAACGGGAAAATCTCTAAAACAGCTTTTGGCAGAAGAAAAATTGAAACTGCGAGAAATTCTGCGTATCTTCATCAAACTAGCAGAAACTCTGGGAGAAATTCATAAGATACCGGTAATTCATAAAGACATCAAACCGAGCAACATTATCGTTAACAACGAAACGGGACAGGTAAAACTAACGGACTTCGGCATCGCCTCTCAACTATCCAGAGAAACCCCAACAGTCGGTGGGTCAAACTTCGTAGAAGGAACCCTGGCTTATATGTCGCCGGAACAGACGGGACGGATGAATCGGGGTATAGACTATCGGAGCGATTACTACTCTTTGGGAGCAACTTTATACGAAGCCTTAACGGCACGGCCGCCCTTTACAACCGCCGAAGCAACCGAGCTCGTACATTGTCATCTAGCAGTAAAACCAATACCTCCCCACGAAGTCAATTCGGAAATACCCGAAGCCTTATCAGACATGGTAATGAAACTGCTGGCAAAAAACGCAGAAGAACGCTACCAAAGCGCCGAAGGGTTAAAATACGACTTAGAAAAATGCTTCCAACAACTGACAAACGAGGGCAACATCAAGTATTTCCTGCCAGGGGAGCGCGATCGAGGAACTCAATTATCGATACCCGAGAAACTCTACGGACGGGAAGAAGAAGTTTGGAGGTTGCTGGCTGCTTTCGATCGCGTCAGCGGCGTGCTGGTAACAGATATGGGGGCTCCCCCCCCAGCCCGTAGGACAGGCATCTTGCCTGTGGATGAAGCAGCTCCAGAAACCCGTAGGACAGGCATCTTGCCTGTGGATGAAGCATTCTCCCCTGTCGATGAAACAGGATTTTTGCGGTCGGAAATGATACTGGTATCGGGTTACTCCGGTATCGGGAAAACGGCGATCGTCAACGAAATACACAAACCCATAGTGCGGCAGCGGGGCTATTTTATCAACGGCAAATTCGACCAATTCAAGCGCAACATCCCCTACGCCGCAGTAGTTCAAGCCTTCAGCGAATTAGTTCTGCAACTGTTGGTCGAAAGTTCCCAAAAAGTAGAAATCTGGAAACAGAAAATAACAGAAGCACTAGGCCCCAACGGTCGGGTAATTATCGATATCATCCCCGAACTCGAATTTATCGTCGGTCCCCAACCGGAAGTACCCCAACTAGGTCCGACGGAATCTCAAAACCGCTTTAACCGAGTCTTTCAACAATTCGCAAGCGTCTTCGCCCGAGAGGAACATCCCTTAGTCGTGTTTTTAGACGACCTGCAGTGGGCCGATAGCGCTTCTTTAAAATTAATCGAATTATTGATAACCAACCCCGAGAGCAAATATCTGCTGCTAATCGGCGCTTACCGGGATAACGAAGTCAGCCCCACCCATCCAACGATAATTACCATCGAGAAAATCGAAGCCGCCGGGGCCCCAGTTAATAATATAGTCGTCCAACCCTTAGAACTGTCTCACGTCAGCCAATTAGTAGCAGAAACCTTGGGAGAAAAACCGCCGCCAACGACCAACGGACGCTATCCCGAGAAAAAAGTCCAACAAACCAGCAAGCCCCTAGCAGAACTAATCTACCAAAAAACCCAAGGAAATCCCTTTTTCATCACCCAACTGCTGAAAAGCTTGTATTCGGAACAACTGTTAGCTTATCGAGCATCCACCGATAGTTGGCAGTGGAACCTTGAGGAAATACAAGCCGTAGGCATCACCGATTATAACGTCGTCGAGCTAGTCGCTCGCAATATCGAAAAACTCTCGGAATTTACTCAGAGAGCCCTAAAATGGGCAGCCTGTATCGGCAACCAATTTAGCCTCAAAGTCCTGTCAATAGCCAACCAAGAGTCGGAAACCGTAACCGCCGCCCAACTTTGGGAAGCTTTGCAGGCGGGTTTGATTTTACCCAAGAGCAAAACTTATAAGATACCCTTGAGTTGGGGCGGGGCAGAAGAAACAGAGAACGATTTATTTATCGGCTTGAGGGCGACTCCCTCCGCAACATCTCCTCTCCATACTACAGCCCCGGACCTCAATATAGAGTACAGGTTTCTCCACGATCGCGTCCAGCAAGCAGCTTATTCCCTGATTCCCGACAGTCACAAACAACAAGCCCACTTGCAGATCGGTCGGTTGTTGCTGAAAAATACCACGGAAGAAGAACGGCAGGAAAATATTTTTCCCCTGGTAAACCAACTGAATTACGGTACCGAGCTGCTTTCAGGAAGGGAGGAAAAACGAGAACTGGCAGAGTTGAATTTGATTGCCGGAGAGAAAGCCAAGGCATCTGCAGCTTACGAAGCGGCCCTGAATTATCTTAATGTAGCGATGGGGATGTTGGATGCCGATAGTTGGGAAAGGGATTACGAGCTGGCCCGGGATATTTATGTGGGGGCTATTGAGGCGGAGTATCTCAATAGCAATTACGAGCGTTCTGACGAGTTGGTGGAAGTTGCTCTGGCAAAGGTTAACAGTTTGTTGGAAAAGGCGAACGTTTACGAGTTGAAAATTCGCTCTTATGTCGCTCAAAACGCGCTGCAAGAGACTATAGAGCTAGGGCTAAAAGTTGTAGAAATGCTCGGAGTTAGTTTGGAGAAAGAAGCGCCAAAAATAGAGGGAGAGATAGAAGAATTGGCAAATTTGCCGGAAATGACTGATGGAAATAAACTGGCTGCTTTGCGACTATTAGAAGCGATGGGAGGTGCTAGTTTTACGACCAATCCAGAGCTTCTATTTCAAATTGTTTTTACCCAGCTTAATCTGTGCATAAAATACGGCAATTGTAGTTTATCTTCCAAGGTATATGTTAATTATGGTTTGGTTTCGTGTGGATATATAAACGATATTTTTTTAGCATATCAATTTGGCAAGCTGGGTGTAAAAATCTTAGAGCAACGCAATGTTCGCGAACTTCAATCTGTAATCTTTGATGCATTCAGCGGTCACATACAACACTGGAAAGAGCCAATACAAGCCACCCTCGAACCCTTGCAAGAAGCTTTCCAGTGCGGTTTGGAAACCGGAGAACTAATCTATTCCGGTTACGCAATTTTAGTTTATTGCAGCAACCTCTTTTCTACAGGGGAACACCTCGAAACCGTCGAAGAAAAACAACGAGAATATCTCAAAGCCCTGCAAAAACTCAAACTAGAATACCACGTCGGCTACGGCGTCATCGGCAGGCAACTCAGCCTCAACCTCCTCAACCGCGCCCCAGACAAACTCAAACTCATCGGCGAAGCCTTTAACGAATCGGAAACCCTGCCAATTTTAATCCAATACAACATCGGCACCGCCCTCGTTTACGCCTATCTCGCCAAAGCCATGCTCGCCTACCTGTTTAAAGAACCCAAACTGGCCGTAGCCTGCGCCCGAGAAGGAGCCAAATACGAACAAACCGCCGCCGGTTTGCTAACAGTAGCCGAGAACAACTTCTACTATTCTCTGGCCTTGCTAGCCGACTACCCCAACGTTACAGAAAGCGAACAGCAACAATACCTAAGGGCACTCGAAGCCAACCAAGCCAAAATGAAACATTGGGCCGAACACGCCCCTACGAACTTCCAGCACAAATACGACCTGGTAGAAGCAGAAACAGCCCGGGTTTTCGGAGACCGCTTGCAGGCGATTAACCGTTACGAGTCGGCCCTCAACGGAGCCCGCCAACAAGGCTTTACCCACGAAGAAGCCCTAATCAACGAACTGGCAGGAGAGTACCACTTACAGCACGCCCAAAAACATATCGGTCGCTTCTATATCGTCGAAGCTTATTATGGCTACATCCGGTGGGGGGCAGTTGCCAAAGTCAAAGATTTAGAGGAGCGATATTCTTCGTTTCTCCACAAGATTAATTTGCCCCAGATACCGTCCGGGGTGGACGTTACTATGACGAGTTCCAAGAGTACTAACAGCAGCGCCAGCTCTCAGATATTAGACTTGCCCGCAGTCATGCAAGCTTCTCAAGCCATATCTGGGGAGTTGGAGTTGGAGAAATTGCAGGAGCAGTTGATTAAAATAGTCGTGGAAAATGCCGGGGCAACTTCTGGGGTATTGATGCTCCTGCAGGAAGGGAAATTATTAGTAGAAGCCGTGGCAAAAGTCGAGAAAAATGGAACCAAAAACGGACCGGATAAATATATCGTGCGGGTGATGAATTCGACTCCCGTAGAAGAGAGCCAAGACATTTCGCCGACGGCATTAAATTATGTGCTGCGAACTCAGAAAAGTTGGGTCGTAACCGATGCGAGCTGCGATGCGAAATTTAGTTCAGAAGCTTACATCAAACAGCATCAAATTAAGTCGATTTTGTGCGTGCCAATTCTCAAGCAGGGAGGGTTGTTGGGGGTAATTTATTTGGAAAATAATGTGGCGGCGGGGGCTTTTACAAAAGACCGAGTGCAATTGTTAAAGCTGTTGTGTTCTCAAGCGGCGGTTTCTCTGGAAAACGCTCGTTTGTATCGGATTTCTCAGGATTATTCTCAACAGTTGGAACGTTCTTTGCAGGAGTTGAAAAATACTCAGTTGCAGTTGGTTCAGAGCGAGAAAATGTCGGCTATAGGTCAGTTGATGGCCGGTATCGCCCACGAGATTAATAATCCCGTCGGTTTTATTGCGGGCAACGTCGAGTATGCCCAAGATTACGCCCGAGATTTAATCGAGTTGGTGGAGCTTTACCAGCAAAATTATCCCGAGCCCGCTCCGGAGATTTCCGAGAAAATAGAGGAGATAGAGTTGGATTATTTGGTGGAAGATTTTCCCGAAATCATCTCTTCGATGAAAACGGGGACGGATCGCATCCGAGATATCAGTACCTCCCTGCGGACATTCTCCCGTTCCGATGCGGTGCAAAAGAGCGAGTTTGACCTCCACGAAGGCATCGACAGCACTTTGTTGATTTTAAAACATCGCCTCAAGGATAACGAGACTCGTCCGGCCATTGAAATAGTTAAGCAATACGGCGACTTGCCCCAGTTATGGTGCTATCCGGGGCAGTTGAGTCAAGTGTTTATGAATTTGATGGCTAATGCCATTGATGCTTTTGACGAGTTTAACCAAGGTCGTTCCTACGAGGAGATTAAAGCTAATCCCAATATTATTACGATTACCACCGAAACGGGAGATAATTCGGCGGTGGTTCGGATTAAAGATAACGGCATGGGCATGAGCGAGGAAGTTCGGCAGAAGTTGTTTGAGTATTTGTTTACTACCAAACCTGCGGGTAAGGGTACTGGTTTGGGTTTGTCGATTTCCCGTCAGATTGTAGAAGATAAGCACGGTGGGAAGTTGAGCGTTATTTCTGCTCCTGGTGAGGGTGCCGAGTTTGTTATTGAGATTCCTGTTGGGGCATAGGTAATTGGGGCTAGTTCCCCTGCGTGAAACCGGGAATATTGAAAAAACCGGGTTTCTGGCGGGCTCGAGATGCGAGGGTGTCTAGAAACCCGGTTGGCAAAAAACCGGGTTTCTTGTTGGCAAAAAACCGGGTTTCTTGTTGGCTCA
>CAZUCT010000326.1:0-7142 GCA_964619285.1 uncultured bacterium
GTATGGAAAACGATTATAGCATAAAAAAGGCTTTTTTTAGTTTAAGTCCCGTTAGGAAAAAACTCGGTGTCTTGACTGAGATAAAACATCATTGCGTTAGATTCTGCCAAGAATTTACCGTCGGGAGTTTCTAAGAGTGGAACCCGCCCGTTAGGGTTTTTGAGTAAGAATTGTGGGGTGCGACTTTCCTTTTTGAGGATATCGATTTCGATTTTTTCAAAAGGGATTTCTAGTTGGGTTAAGAGCAGGCGAATTTTATAGCAATTGCCCGAAGAAGTCATTTGATAGAGTCGGAACATATTTTTTTTGGGAAATAGGGAATAGGTAAATTGTAACCCAGAAACCCGGTTTTTTGCAAAAACCTGGTTTCTTAAGATTTACCTTCCAGAAACCCGGTTTTTTCAAAAAACCGGGTTTCTTAAGATTTACCTTTTCCTATATTTTCAGAAAACCCAACAACTTCTGATAAAGTGTAAAGAGGTCTGCCTTTCACCTCCTCGTAAATGCGTCCGATGTATTCTCCTAAAATGCCAATACTAACTAATTGAACCGCGCCCAAAAAGAAAATTGCCATCATAATAATTGCCATGCCAGTTAAAGGAGAATTGGGATAAAAAATCCGCCAATAAAAAACTAAAACTGCCATAAATATAGACACGCAAGCGGCAAATAATCCGACATAAGTTGCCAGACGCAAAGGCACTTTGGAGAAAGAAACCAAACCATCGATCGCTAAAGCAAAAGATTTAGCAAAAGTGTATTTTACCTCGCCGGCAAAACGGGGGTCTCGTTGAAATTTAATCGCAGTTTGTTGAAAACCGATCCAAGCGCGAAGGCCGCGAATATAGCGATCGCGTTCCGGCATTTTATTAAGAATATCTACCACGCAGCGATCCATCAAACAAAAATCTCCGGTATCTGGAGGAATATCCACATTAGCAAGACGTCGGAGAAGGCGATAAAAGACAAAAGCGGTGAAACGTTTTAACCAGGTTTCTTGTCGCCTTTGGGTTCTTTGAGCGTAAACAACTTGATAGCCCTGCCGCCATTTTTCGATTAAATCGGGTATTAATTCTGGTGGGTCTTGTAAATCTCCATCTAAGACGATTATTACTTGACCCCGTGCGAAATTAAAACCGGCAGTAACGGCGGTTTGATGTCCGAAGTTGCGGGCAAAACTGAGGTAACAAATGCGGGGGTCTTTTTGGTGGAGTTCTCTTATTAATTGAAGGGAGCGATCGCGACTGCCATCGTTAACTAAAATTACCTCTGTTTCCCCATCCATAATCTCCATAACTCCCCAGAGGCGACGATACAATTCTGGGAGGGTATTTTCTTCGTTATAAATAGGAATGACTAAGGAATATTTCATAGGTGTTAATTGTCAATTGTCAATTGTCTATTGTCTATTGTTAATATTTAATTGTTAATTACAATACCTTCGCCAAAATAAAAATATACCATTCGTAGGTTGTGCGGACCTTCGTGGAACCCAACAAATACGTCGGGTTCCACGGAGGTCCGCACGACCTACAAGAAAATGACGAAGGTATTGTAATTAACGTCCTAATTTATTAGGGATGCCTTCGCAACCGCCGGGAATAGTTTTTCTGGTTTTTTCGCCGCACCAAGCGCAACAGTAATAGCGTGCTTCTTCAGATAAGCGCTTGACGTTAGCGAAATTAACATTTTCGACAACCGCCCCGGTATAAGCACCAGTGTCATAGTTGCCGATTTTGGTGCGACTGCGGGGGGAAGCTTTTTCTACGCTACCATAAAAAAATCTAGTGCCCTTGAGATCCGCACCGCTGAGGTTAGCTTCGTATAAAATAGTGCGGGAAAGATTAGTTTTAACCAAATCGCAACCGCTGAGATTAGCTCTCACCAGATTGGCATCGCTCAAGTCAGTCCAGCGCAAATCCATATTTGCCAGGTCGGCCCCCGCGAGCATGACTCCTAAATCGATAACGCGGACGCCGCGTTCGCGGTCTTCGGCATAACCGCCGTTGCCGTCGAGGATGGGGCGACCTAGTTGGCGATCGCGTTTTATAGGAGAGACTAACCTAGATTGCGAGAGAAATCTGAGAATTTTCGCTTTACCTTCGGCATCTACACTTCTAATAATTGCGGCGGTGCGTCCTTCAGCGATCGCTCTCTCCTGGGGCCAGTCTTCGAGGAATCCGTTTTCGTCCATTGCCAGATCCGATACGCCCTGAAAGTAAGCATCGATAGTTTGCTGTTGGGTGATGCGGTTTTGTTGAATTGTCAAATCTTTAGAGATAACGTACTGTCGCCAGGCAACGTAAACGGCGATAACCGCGATTAAGATTTGACCCAAAGCGCCGATAATTTCTCCCAGAGCGCCGATCGCTTCCCAGTTAATTTTGATATTGCGAGAGCCCGGTTGAGCGTTGGCCCCACTGAGCATCAGCAAACCGACGATGCCGGCGAGGAGACCGAAACAGGCAATTACCAGACTGCGCCAAACTGGAGGGATGAGAGTAGTCCAGACTTTGCCCCAACTCGGCCACATCATGCGGATAGACGTGGCCATTGCCATGATGGCGCTGACGTAACCCAGCAAAACATTATCGATGGCCAAACCGAGAATCATCAGAGCGATCGCCCCCAAAGTTACTAAAGATGAGCCTTGCTTATCGGGACCTGGTTGCTGGTGTGCTGCGATCTCGGGAGCGACTAAAGTAGGGCTTTCGCTGTGTTGAGCTTCCCCGCTGACAATAGTTTCTACCGGTTCGAGGGCGCTAGAGTCTGGGGGGATAGTAGCCATAGCACCGTTGGCATTTTCTTCGTCGCTCGTTGTTTTTGGTTGATTTGGTTCTTTGGAGTTGGCTTCTGGGCTCATAGAAGTTGGGATAGTTTTACTGTCAGGCCGTTTTTTTCTAAAATCTAAAATCCAAGGGCAAGAGGAATTTCTATTAAGATAAGTAAAGAGACCGTTCTTTAAAATTTAGCCCATTTGCAAGAAAAGTAATATGAGTTCTGAGATTTTGGTTCCAAAGGAAAAATTAAAAAACCCACCGCTACAAATACATCGTCTGGGCGATCGAGTCCTGCGCCAGTCCGCCAAAAGGGTTTCTAAGGTGGACCAAGAAATCAGAGAATTGGTGCGGGAAATGCTCCAGACCATGTATAGTTCTGATGGCATCGGTCTAGCTGCCCCTCAAGTGGCCGTTCAGAAGCAGGTTATTGTCATTGACTGCGAACCGGATAATTCGGCAACCCCCCCTGTGGTTTTGATCAATCCGAAAATTAGAAAGTACAGCAAGGGGTTGTGCGTTTATAAGGAAGGATGCTTGAGCATTCCCGAGGTGTTTTTAGAAGTAAAACGTCCAGAGGCCATCGAAGTTTCTTATAAAGATGAGAATGGCCGTCCTAAAACTTTGGTAGCTAACGAGCTTTTGGCCAGGGTGATTCAGCACGAGATGGATCATTTGACAGGAGTGCTGTTTGTGGATAGGGTAGAAAATAAATTGGCCTTGACCGAGGAATTAGTTAAACACGAGTTTTCCCCGAAAGCGGTTAAGTCCGTAGCTTAGGACTGATGGTGCGGGGCAATTATCAAAAGCCCGATCGCCCCTCCTCTGAGAGCGATGATTATTAGTGGTGAGTTGAAGTTGGCAAAAATCAAGAAATAATCTAAAATTCAAGCCAAATTTAGATCGGGTTAATAAAAAATATGGTAGGAACTCCGTTAAGCTACTTATTGTTAGCAGGGTGCTGTATAGCAGCGATCGCCGCTGTAGGCTCTATCTTCGAGCTGTCCTCGGGACAGCCGGATCTGGGTGTAGCAACTACTAGCATCATTTTATCCCTAAGCATACCTCTGACTCTGGCACTTTTTTATGCTGCAGTGAGAGTAGCTAGGGCAAATCAATAGACTTCGCCGCAGTTGTAGGCAAGAGGCAAGAGGCAAAAGGCAAAAGGGGATGAAAGGGAATAGGGAATAGGGAATTAATAACTAACTAGGGCTTGCTGAAAAAGTCAGAGTGTGGGGAGGGTGGGGAGGGTGGGGAGTGTGGGGAGTGTGGGATTGCCAAAAAGTTGATTTAACCCGTCAGTTTTACTGTACGAAAATTTCCCCCCACCCCGACCACACCTCCGGTCCCTCCCCACCCCCCAGAGTTTTTTCGATTTATTCAGCAGACCCTAACTATTCCCAATTCCCTATTCCCTATTTCCAATTAACAACTAACAATTAACAAAAAAATGGCACTTTTGCGACAGCTATCAAAAAATGGAATAGCTGAAAAGCAGCTTGTAGAACTGCAGCTATTGGATACTGAAGAAGCGATACTAGGAAGAGATCCTAAAAACCAAGTTGTTGTCAGCTCCAAATTATATAGAATGGTATCTCGACGTCATGCTGTTATCCGTCGCGAAAGTGTCAGTTGGGTTATTTGCGATCTAAATAGTGCTAATGGAACTTATTTGAACGGGAAGAAATTGGAAGGACGCGAGAGATTAAAAGAGGGCGATCGCATCAGTCTGGGACAAAACGGACCGGAATTTGCGATCGAAGAATTAAACGATAAACCAAATTATTCAGCATCCTTACCAATAGCTTCTACCAACTTAGGAACTGAATATCTACCCACTTCCGAAGCAAACTCCTTAACCTTTACCCAACTATTTCCCATAGTCTCCACCGGACGGCAGCTAGCACAAAAAGCCTATCTCTACCCGGCAATCTTCACGGTAGTTTGCGTGGTATTAATGTTTATCACTATCGGAGATTCGCAAGCTTTTAACTTCCTCACGGCAGTTTATATTAGCGCTGCAGCTTATTATTTTATTTATCGACTTTGCGGCAAACACAAACCCTGGTGGGTTTTGGCTGGTTCGGGATTTTTGACAGTATTAATCTTATTAAGTCCCATCCTCGATTTTTTTATCTTAGTATTTCGCGAGATTTTGCCTGGCGACACTTTAGTAGAAGCAGGGGAAGTAGGGTTTTTAAATTTGCTTGTCAGGATGTTTTTCGGTGCCGGATTAATGGAAGAACTGCTTAAAGCATTACCGGTATTTGCTGCTTTGTTTTTAGGTAACTTATTGCCTTATCGCTGGCAGCAAAAAATAGGAGTTGTGGAACCGTTGGACGGGATTTTATTAGCAACAGCGGCGGCGGTTGGATTTACTTTATTAGAAACCCTTAGTCAATACGTTCCTAATTTAGTTTATAATGCGAGCATTCAAGTTGGGGAAAATGTCGCCGAACTTCAAGGATTGCAATTATTAATTCCCCGAGTTTTAGGTATGGTTTCGGGACACATGGCCTATAGCGGTTATTTGGGATATTTTATTGGTTTGAGCGCCCTAAGACGTCGAAATAGTTGGTTGATTGTAGGCATTGGTTATTTAACTGCTTCTTTGCTTCATGCTTTGTGGAATGCGGCGGGAGTATTAAACGTTTTTATGTTAGTAGTAGTTGGGGCTATTTCTTATGCTTTTTTAGCCGCAGCGATTTTAAAAGCAAGAGCAATTTCTCCTACTAGGGAGAAAAATTTTGCAACTCGTTTAAAATAGGGAATGGGGAATGGGAAAACGCACCATTATCAATTAGCAATAATCTATAGCAAATTTCGATTCTCGATTACCCCCATTTTCTATTAATTTTATGCTCGAAAAAAGAAAAAGAAAACGACGAAAATTTAGAGGAATTGTCAAAAAACTAGGACCGAACGACTTCCGTCTTTTAGGACTGCCACGGTTCCACTGGGGCGATTTTTATCATTGGTTGCTGACCATACCTTGGTGGCAATTAGGGTTATTAATTATTGGGCTTTATCTTGCTACTAATACTATCTTTGCTTTTGCTTATTTAGTCGATAAAAATAGCATCGCCAACGCCCGACCTGGTGTTTTTATCGATGCTTTTTCCTTTAGCGTACAGACAATGGCAACCATCGGTTATGGTGCCTTGCATCCTAACAGCCTGTACGCTCATGTATTAGTTACGATTGAGGTTTTTCTCGGTTTGATTGGCATGGCGATGATTACGGGTTTAATATTTTCCCGCTTTTCTCTACCTACGGCGAGAGTGCTTTTTAGTCGAGTAGCAATAATTTCTCCTTTTGATGGGGCTCTTACTTTGATGTTTCGCGTCGCCAACGAGCGCAATAACTTTATTTTAGAATCTCAAGTTAGAGCCAGTCTGTTGCTATCTCGGCAAGAAACGAAGGAAGGACACGATATTAGACGACTTTACGATTTAAAGTTAGTGCGATCGGAGACGCCTGTTTTTAATTTCTCTTGGATGGTAATGCACCAAATAGATGAAACCAGTCCTCTTTACGGAATGAGCCAGAAATCTTTGGAGGCTCTGGAGCCTGTAATTATTGTTACTTTAACGGGAATGGACGATACGGTGGCTCAAATTATCCATACTCGTTACATCTATTCGGTTCAACAAATTTTATGGAACGTGCGTTTTGCGAACGTGATGTCTGTTGACGAACACGGCGATCGCTATGTAAATTATGCTCATTTTCACGATGTAGTTCCTTTGCAGAAGTAGGGTGCGCACCGCGCACCACTACTATTTTATCGGAGAGCGATCGCCTCCAAATAATATCCAAAATACAGAAACTCGGTTTTTTGAAAAAATCGGGTTTCTTAATTCCTAACTACCTTTTATTTAACAAAGGTTGTTCGCTGTTGAATGACTTTTGCAAAGCGATCGCTTCTTCGCCAGTGCCAAAATCCCCCACATAAATTGGAAAATCTAGGCGATCGCCTTTAACAATTTGTCGGACTAAATTCATTACTTCAGCGACAATATGCTGGTTAAATTTGAAAGTCTCTCCGAACTCAGAATCGTAAGTAATAATTTGCAGTTTGTGGTTAGCTATGTTATCAAATTTAACCGCAAAAGTAAATTGGCGTTTTTCTGTGGCGATCGCCATGCCAACATCCAATATATTAGCATTTTCCCTCGGTTGAATAGTCAAGATTTCGGTTTTCATAGTTTTCTTAGGTAAATAGCTTGTAAAGTCCAATAATTCAAGAATTCTTTTCGATCCATTTTATACCTAGTGGCGTCACTCAAAATACTTTTGTTGCCTCAATAATAAGGGACTTGCCATTTAATAAAATACCGATGTGTCGGGCTCCGGTTCGCGCGC
>CAZUCT010000327.1:0-7089 GCA_964619285.1 uncultured bacterium
ACTCATGACTCACACTCATACTCAAAAAAACCGCTTTTTGTTTGAGTGTGAGTCACTCGTCACTCGTCATGAGTATGAAATTATCGAGGGGTAAAAATTACAAATATGGGATGCTCCCACGGTTGGCTCCTGCGGTTAACCCTAGTTTATTTCAAAGTGGTTAGACCTTTTTAATTTTACCAGACTCGACAGGGCAAAAATTAGATGCGTTTGCCCCGATCGCCCGAACGTACCCTAAATCCCCTGACATAAATCCCGATCGCTCTCCTTAATATTAGGACTCTTCTGCAAATAATCGTAAACATAATCGCAACCTTTAGCCAATAAAAAATCTAAATCAAAATGCCATAACAAAGCAGTAAAATCCCAAGAACCCGAAACCAAAATCTTGCCATCGGGACTAAAACTCAGATCGTAAACGCGATCGCCATGCCCCACCAAACTCGCCAACTCTTCCCCATCCAGACTCCATATTTTAATCGTACCATCCGCGCTGGCAGAAGCAACCGTTTTACCGTCGGGACTAAAAATAGCGCTATAAACCTCCTCTTTGTGCCCCTTAAAAGTAGCCCAAACCTTACCGTCCATACCAATAAGTTTAACCGTATTATTGCTACAAGCAGCAGCTATCTTATCGCTACTGGGACTAAAACTGATGCCATTCACCGCCAAACACAAATCCCCAACCCCCAATATTTCCTCGCCGTTGAGGTTCCATAACTTCAGATTATCCCCCTCGCCGCCATAACCGGCAGAGGCGATCGCCCGACCGTCGGGACTCGCGCTAACGCTTCTCACTCCATACTTATGTCCGGTAAAACTCACCAACTCCTTACCCTTGAGGTTCCACAATTTAACAGTTCGGTCGGCCCCGGCAGAAGCAACGATAGTACCATCGCTACTAAAACTCACGCTATTAACTTCCCCCCGATGCCCTCTCAAAGTTAGCTCCGAACCGTCGTCAACGTTCCATAATTTCACCATACCGTCGGCGCTAGCAGAAGCGACAACGGTTCCGTTGGGACTGAAAGTGACATCAGACACTCCTCGCGTATGACCCCTGAGAGTTCTAATTTCCTTGCCATCGGCAGTCCAGATTTTAATCGTCCCGTCAAAACTAGCGGTAGCGATCGCCTTACCCGTCGGACTAAAACTCACCCCCCTAACCACGCTTTGATGCCCCTGGAGGACAGGAAGTTTCGCCTCCTCAACGCTCCACAATTTAATCGTGCGATCCGCGCAGGCAGAAGCGAGAGTCAAACCATCGGGACTAAAACTCAAATCTGCGATCCAATCCGTATGACCTTTCAGAGTCGCAATGGGGCGACCGTAACTGGTCCAGAGTTTAATAATACCATCGGCGCTAGCAGAAGCGATCGTCTTGCCATCGGGGCTAAACCGAACCGCGATCGCCGGTGCTTCGTGTCCCCTCAAAGTACCAATTTCTCCACCGTCAACGCTCCAAACCTTAACCGTATTATCCCAACTCGCCGAAGCCAAGGTTTTGCCGTCGGGACTAAAACTCACCCCGAAAACTCGCTCGCGATGTCCTTCCAGAGCAGCAATAATCTCCCCCTTGGACGGAGAATTTCCCTCAACCTTCCAGAGTTTAACAGTATTATCCTCGCCAGCAGAAGCGATCGTCTTGCCATCGGGACTCAAACTAACGCTATAAATTTTATCTTGGAGGGCCGCAATGCTCAGGAGTTCTCGACCTTCCAAGTTCCAGAGTTTAATCGTACCGTCAACCCCCCCAGAAGCGATAATCTCTCCATTACCGCTAAAACTCAGACTATTAACTGCCCCTTGATGACCGATAAGAGTTGCCATTTCGTAACCATTCCGATCCCAAAGCCTAATAGTACCGTCTTTACCGCCAGAAGCGATAATCTCTCCCGTGGGACTAAAACTGACGCTATAAACCGGACCTTTATGACGGTCTAAACTCTCAATTTCCTTGCCGTAACTGGTCCAGACTTTAACAGTACCGTCATCGCTAGCAGAAGCGATCGCCCTACCGTCGGGACTAAAACTCACGCTATTAACCGCCAGCAAATGTTCTGCTAAAGTGCGGCGCTTTCTAATGCCGTAAACTGCTTTTTGTAAGGATGTCACCACCCGCATCTTAGTATCGCTTGGCACTGCTTCCCTTGCTTGCTGCAGCAGTTTGCCAGCTTTTAAAGCTTCTAAAAGGGCATCGAACTTTTCCTCATCCGCAAACAACTTTTGCGACGACCAACTCAAAACATCCAGTTGGGCGTTTAATTTCTGAGTTTCTACATTTAATCGCTGGGATTGGGCCTCCCTCCAATTATATACAGCAACCCCCAGAAAGCCGAAGGTCAGAGCGAAGCCGATCGCCATCGTACCATAATTTGGCCACTGTCGCCAGCGTTGCTGCTGGATGCTTTTAGCAACAAATTCTCGTCCCAGAGGCGATAGAGCCATTTTTCCTTCCTCGCTGGCAAGGGCATTTTCTATAGCGGATAATTTCAATCCCGCCAGCAAATAATCTTTTGCCCTCCCATTGTTTTGCCATTCTCTAGCATCTGCCTCCAGTCGTTCCCATCTCCCGATCGCATCCCTGCGAGACTCGACCCAAGAATGCAGTTTAGACCAGTAGCGAATCGTGCTAGAATGTGCCAACTCTATTACTGTTGCCGTTTTGTTACTGTCGGGAGCTACTCGCCGCTGAGAAATTATTATCAATCTAGCCGCCGCTAATTTTTGTATGACTTTACTTACTTCTGGGAGCGTGAAGCTCCCAGAGCCGCTTCGCGATCGCTCTTTGGTAACTAAATCTTTTTTCCAGACCTGCTTAGTAACGTATTCCGTTTCCAAACCTATTTGGATGGAAGCGAGCAAAATCTCCCGCGCTATCTGACGTTCTTTTTCCGTCAGACTTAGATAAACTTCGTTAGCTCGTTTTTCCAGACAGCCCTTGATACCGCCAATGGCATCGTATTCGGCAACCGTAAATTTATCCCCCCTTCGCCGCCGCCAGAGTTCGGTTAAAGTATATTGCAGCAGGGGCAAACTGCCGTACTTTTCTGCATCTTCCATCGTCAATTCCACCAGCTCTTGCTCCATCTCGATGCCAACTTGTTTCGCCGGTTCGATAATGACTTCTTTTAATTCCTCCCGCGCCATCGGCAGCACCGTCACCATTTGAGATTGTATCTGCCGGGCCAGTCCTCCATACTGCCGCAAGGCACATTTACCAAAGAAATCTGCCCGCAGGGTAACTATGACTAATACCGAGGTCTTATAATTAGCCGTTGGTTCATCAGGGGATGCTAAAGAAGTCGGCAACAGCCAGGGTTCTACCGCTCCCATGAGACATTCAAAAAACTGCTGTCGCTCCTGTTCGGAGTCGCACAAGCTAAAAACTTCCTCCAACCTTTCAACTACCAGCACCACCCGGCTAGTCTTGGGAGTTTGCAACAGTTGTCGCAACCCCTTCGCTCCCTCTTCTATTAGTAATTGTTCCACCAGAGCGTAATTTTCTACTTCTCCCTTTCCTGCTGCTTTCCGCTTCCTCGAACTCGAAGAGCCGTTAGTCGAGTTGGCTCCGTTGGTTTCGGGATGTTTGCCATTTTTTGACCCCTGACCTCTGCTTGGGGGTGGGGGAATGGGAAGAGATGTTTCGGGCGATCGCCTTTTTGCCTTCCTTGGTTTCCCGTTGCCGAGAGTTTCCTCGGAAACTCCCGAAAATAGATGAAGAGGCGGAGGAGGGGGTATAGAAACGGGACGCGATCGCTTTTTATTTTCCTTTTCTCGATCTGTTTCCCTCGCACTCAGCGCCCCAACTAGCTCTGGAGCTTGGCTGCTAACCCCTTGCTCTGTTAGCGCTTTTCGGCCAGAGCGATACTCTGCAAGAGCAGCTGCTAAACTTTTGAGAGGATGTTCTCCCGGTCGAAATTTCACCACCGGCCAAGCCTCGCTTCCCGAGATCCGCCTTCCTAATTTTAATCGATCCAATAGCCCCGCATTAACCGCGCTAGATTTGCCGCTGCCTGCCGCTCCTATTACTGCCAGAAAATTACTCGCTCGGACTTTTTCTAATAATAAATTTGTTAGTTTCTTGCGTCCGTAGAAATACTTCGTATCTATCTTGTTACTTTCGTAAGCAGCCAATCCTTTATAGGGACAAATTCCTTTTATGCAGGGTTCGCTTTCTAGATTTTCTACTTCCCCAACCAGCAGAATTTCGTGGCCTGAATTGTGAAAAATCGGCACTTTTTTAGATGCAGAAAATTCTTTTTTAAGGTAATCTATGAGACTAGAGTTGGTCGCGCATCTATTGAGATACTTTTCGGGGGAAAGTCCTTCTAATAAACTTTTGGTAAACCCACTGTTTTCTTCTTTATTTCCCGAAACGATTAAACATCTATCGGGCGCAACATCAGAAACAGTTGCTTTTTTATCCGCAGAAAATTCCAGTAAAGCTTCGCTGTGGCAGCAGTCCAGCCATACTATTTGTTGTGCCACTGGAGATTTTTCTAAAAGCTGGCGCAACCAATTCAGAGATACTCCCCAATTTCCTTTTTCGGGATTGACATCTCCCGCTGCTAAAAAGCTTTCTTTCACTCCTCCTCGTTCTTCTTGCAAACTATGTCCTGAAAAGAAAAGTAAAGCTGTTTCTGGTATGTTATTCTCGGGATTAAATAAATTAGAAATTGCTTCTTTTAAAGCTGTTGTTTTAGCGCTTCTGCTTTTTGGAGTTGTATCTATTTGGGGCGAACCATTTATCTCGATGACTGGGAATCTCGTGACTTCAAAGTTGCCGTAAATTTCTAATAATTGAGCGATCGCCTCTGCATCTGCAGCTGGCTTTTTGAGATTTATCGGTCTATTGGAGCTATCTTTTAGCTGGGGATAAAGATTGATTCCTACTACTAACGCTTGTCGGTTCATTTTATTTGGGAATGGGGAATCGGGAATTGGCAATTGGCAATTGGGATGGCAAGCAATTAGCCTGTCTTCCATTAGCAGTTCAACTTGATTCGGTATTATGCCACGCTCGGGCTAGAATTTTCCATCCTTCTCGGGAAAGAAATACGATCTTTGTCCCTCAACCTACTTTATTTGACTGTGGAAGGAATTTAATATCTGGCCACAAACATCGATCCGGCCTGTGAAACCCGGTTTTGCCAAAAAACCGGGTTTCTGAGAATAAGTAGGTAGGCAAAAATATTTGCAGAAAATTTTCCCCGTAGAACAGACATCTTGTCTGTTCGGTGTCTAATTAATTTTGCACTCCTACTTACAAGACCTGCTCTCTAGTTTGCTTGCGAGTCTTCGGAGGGCCATCTCCTGGGGCGATCGCCTTTTTCTTGCTTCCCCCTCAAAAGAGTCAACACTAAGGAGTCACGCAAAAATAAACTACCAGATGAAGGAAAATCGTAGGTCGGGCCGAAGTGAAACGCAACCCAACAAGTCGGTACCTTATTACTACGCAAGTCCTAAGGGGGCAAGCTAAAGAGAAAAGTTTGTGAATAACTTTTCCCAGGGGTCATTACTTCGGATTTGATAAAGTGTCAACTTTTAGTTATTTTTAGCTAAATCGTCAAGTTGATAAGGATAGCGAAGTTTTTTAATTCGACGTTGGCCTTTTGATAACTTATGCCCTCTATAAACTCGCAAGTTTTCAGAGTTATACCAGTTTGTTAAAGTTATGAAAGAGTTAACGATTTTTGCTAATGGCTAATGGCTAATGGCTAATCGCTAAGGTCAGACAGGCAATTAGCAATTAGCAATTAGCAATTAGCTATTAACAAAAAGTCTTTCAGATCTTTATTAAAGTGGTATTAAAATTTTTATTACGAGTTCTACGACCAGAAAATAGCTCTGTTTTGAAGCGAACCTGTGAATTGAACGATTTTTGCGAGCTTGCTAATCGCTAATTGCTAATGGCAAGGGAATAAGCGGTTGGGAAATAAATTTTATATTACAAAACTGACTTGCTCCCGACATGATGAGACTTTTCTAATTCTAATTCCCGCCTTTTTGCTTGGGTTATATAGCCAAAATTAACTTGGTAGTTATTTCCCTCAGTCAATTTCCAACGAACAATTGACATAAAAGTTTATGGCTTAAACCCTTTAATTTTTGGTTCCCAACCAAATAACTTTTTATCTTTTTTATGCTGTGCTGGAGTCTGACATTTATTACATAAGCTTATCAAATTCCCCGGTCTATTTGTTCGGTCTGGAGGATTTTTCCAATACCCGAGATGATGCACTTGCAAAATAGGATTTTTCGATTTATTCCTGCACTCAGGATGCTGGCATTTATGGTTATCCCGATGCAGAAGATATTCCCTCAAATTGTCAAAGCCATATTGCTCGCCTTGCTGATATCCTTCTCCTGAAATTTCAGGGTTTTTGATTTTCTGAATCTCAAAATTGGCAACTTCAATTATTACTTGCTTGATGGGCAAAACGGATTTGATTCTATTAATTAACCGATGATGAGTATCCAATTTATGCGTACTACTTGGAGCTAACCAGCTATCTTTTCGGCGACGATTATCAAACCGGGGCGCTCGATAACGCAGCCGATTACGACGGGTTCGACGATATTTTCGTTAGCTCGGTAATGCGCTCGGACATCCCTTTGAGCATTCTTAATTCGCCCCCTAATAGTTCTTCTTTTTCATTGACAGCACTAAACCCAATATTCTCAAAACCGCTATCAATCCCCAACGTTGCAGGTTGGGTATAACCGCGACTATTATAAAGAAGCTGAATCGGGAAAGGGTCGCGAGAATAGATTTTTGCTTTACCTTCTTTGAGCAAAATCCTTGCTTTTCTTGGACTGGTTGGCATTAATGGCCCACCGTGCATATTTACTACGAAAACTTTCATTTTTTTAACTAGATAAAGTTAAAACTCCAATTCATGAGTGGTGTTCTTTGGCAATGTTATTCAAGGTTTTTTACTCTCAACACTTCTCCTCTCCACAAAGAGATGTTTAATCAAGAGCCGCAGAGTCCGAGACTAGAACGCGGTTTGCCAGACCTAAATCTCGAAGGGGAGCATCCCATATTTGCAAAAATAGAAAATGGCTAATCGCTAATCGCTAATC
>CAZUCT010000328.1:0-7082 GCA_964619285.1 uncultured bacterium
CTCCCTCCATCTAAAATGGCTAATTGCTAATTGCTACTGCCAGATAAGCGGTTAGGGACTTGTAATTTAATAAGATACCGATGTTGGGTGGAGGTTCGCGGCACCCAACCTACAAGAGACTGGTAGTTTATTTTTGCACAAGTCCCTTAACAATTAGCAATTAACAATTAACAATTAGACTAATCTTTTATTTTTACCACCAAGCGGCGGTCCGGTTCTTGTCCGCGACTGTAAGTTTCGAGATCTTCATGTTCTTTTAATAGGGTATGAACTTGACGGCGTTCTGCCGAAGAAAGAGAAGCTATTTCATACTCCAATTTAGTTAAGCGGACTTGATTGGCTGCATAATCGGCCATTAATTGTAACTCTTGGAGGCGACGGAAACGGTAGCCGTTAACTTCTACCGTATAAGACCCTTGTTCTTCTGGTTCTTTATTGATGTTGAGAATTGTATTAGCCAGATATTGAATTGCGTCAATTACCGCACCATCGGTTCCGATTAAAAGAGAAATCCGATCTACAGTTAGGTTAGATTCATCTATTGTCAACCAATAACAATCTTCTTGCTCTTTAGGAATTACTGCTGCTGGAATGTCTGCTAACTTTAAAAATTCCTCCAGCCATTCCCTTGCTAGTTCTGTTTGAGTTTTGCTCATCGCGCTATCAAGCTTTCTTTTTAGAACGTCCCTTTTCAAAGGGTAATGCTTCTCGTCCCTTCTCAGTTTTGGCTTTTGCCTCTTGTTCGTCCACTATTTTCTGAATGTTTTCAGGCAGGGGTTCTTTTGAGAGAATAAATGCCTGAATTGTCTGAAAAATATTAGCCACGAGCATATACAATAAAACGCCTGCTGGTAAGGGAGTAAAGAGAAATATTCCCGAAAATAGAAAGGGGGTTATTTTATTAATTGAATCTTGATTGGGATTGGCGTTGCTGCCTGCTCCTTTTCCAGATATAGTTTGGCTGGCGTAAATACTGACGCCAAAACCAACCACCATGATCAGAATATCCCAGTGAATGGTACCATCTTCGTCAAAGGCTCCGACGCGACCGAGGGCTTCGATAAAGAGGAATCCTTTATCTGCTGCTATGCCCGGGATGGTTCCTTGAACGGTGGCATCTCCTGGTTGTAAGGCGATTAGATTGCCTTTGTCGTCTATTTTGACCCTTTCTTCGCCTTTAGTAACGCTCCAAGTTGGTTTAATGTTAGTTTGAGAATATTCCTCAAAAAGACTATTTAAGGGTTTCCCTTCTACGGTTTGAAATTCTATTTTTGGCTTTTCTCCCACTGCCAATTTATTACCGCCGGGCATCATTGCGATGATGGGGAAATGTACTCCGTCGTTAATATAAATATTTTGAGGGGAGGTTGTAAATGCTTTGGGTTCGATTCTTTCTATTTGTTCTTGAGGCAATATGTCAACGTTTATGCTGTAGTTTATATTAGCAAAAGGCGAGCCCCTTAAGGTTGCAAATAGAGCGAATAGTATGGGCATTTGTAATAGCAAGGGCAAGCAACCTGCCAATGGGTTAAACTCTTTCATCAGTTTCCCCATTTCTTCTTGCTGTTTTACTGGGTCGTCTTTATAGAGTTTTTGAATTTCTTCTTGTCGCTTTTTCATCAAAGGTTGAGTTACCTTCATGCGACGCATATTACGAATTGAGCCTGCATTTAAGGGGTAAAGACCCAGACGAATTACTAATGTTAAGGCTACGATCGCTAATCCGTAGCTTGGCACGATTCCGTAGAAAAAATCTAGAATCGGCAGCATTATGTTATTTGAGAGAAACCCGATACCAAAATCCATTATTTCTTAGTTAATTTTAGGGCTGCTAGTTTTTTTTTCTGTTGTTTTTTTACCCCTTTTTGGGAGTATTAGCAATGGGGAATGGGGTTAAATTCCCTGCTTTCAAGCTTTAGTTTCTGCTTGTTTGGTTTTGGCAGCCATTTTTTCGTTGATATAGTTTTCTATTTCCCGGAAGCGAGGTAGGGCCCTCAATTCCAAACGATTGCCGTTTCTCAGAGTTACTACCAAATCTCCCCATGCGCCGAAACCGCGGGGCATTTTGGCCACTTTTACTATTTCCGAGTAAACTATGTCAGTGCGATCGCGTCCCATCCAACCGCCTATTACCGATATTCGCCGATTGGTGATGCGGTATCGCAGCCACAAGGCCCTGACTATGGCCCCTACTGTTAGGGGCAGGCCAATTATTGTCAAGCCTACCAATAAGTTGAGGATTAAATCTCCTATATGGGGGCCGCCTTCATAAATTGGTTCTTCTTTAATGCCCATCTAAAACCTCCGTTCTTGCCAACAACTGTTCTAATTGTTGCAGAATTTGGCGATAATTGCACCTTGGGGCTGTTGGTTTTACCACTATGGCCAAATCCCACCCCGGTTTGAGCTTTGGTAATAACTGCCGCATAGCAGCGCGAATCTGCCGTTTGAGCCGATTTCGCACTGCTGCTTGCTTGCTTACTTTTTTCCCGATCGAAATCCCGATGCGGGTTTCTTGGCCAGTTTGGCTGCTTTCTGCGGGATGTCGCAAAGCTCTTAACACCAAATCTGGTCCGTTCTGGCGAATTCCTTTTTCATATACTTTGCTAAAGTCTTGATTTCGCCTCAGTCGGTTGGCTTTGGGCAGCATGACGGTTTTTTTTGTAAAAATTAGAGCGACTTTAGAGCTGAAATCAAAAATTTCATCTTCTATTGCCTTTTGCCTTTTGCCTCTTGCCTCTTGCCTTTCATCTATTAGACTGCCAGACGAGCCCTTCCTTTTTTTCTACGGGCATTGATTACGGCTCGACCGTTTTTGGTGCGCATTCTGGCTCTAAAGCCCGATACTCTTTTTCTTTTGCGACTGGTTCCTTCCAAGGTTCGCTTGGTCATTTTAATTCCTCCAAAAATTCACAATCTCTTATCCTAACACAGCAATTGTCAATCGCTAATTGTTAGTTGCTATTCCCCATTCCCTCTGACCTCTGACCTCTGACTTCTGACCTCTTGCCTCTTGCCTCTTGCCTCTTGCCTCTTGCCTTCCCATTATTGGATGCTCAAAACCCATGTACCGACATAGCGCATTAAGGGGACGTCGCCGGGGGTGCGAATGTTGGCGTTGAAATAGAACATCCCACCAAAGCGGGGGTTTCTGACGTTATGCAGAACTACTTCAATTTTGTTGCCGGCTGGAATTGGTTCTGCGGGGTAAATTTCCAGAAAATGATTTTCTCGGTCCCACACTACTTCATCTAGTGGGACAGATTCTCCTTTTATCCGAATCTCTACTTTGTCTGGGTCAAATGTCCCTTTGTAATAGTCTGGATAAATAATCGATACTTGGGCCACTGCTAGGTTGAGTTTGTTTGCTGGTATCCGCAAGCGATAGCGGTCCCACATTCCGGCGCTGCCGGAGTCCAAGCGATAGTTTAGCTGGTTGGCATTTTCAGGGCCACCAAAGAGGGTGAATCCAGGATTCGTTTGGGCCATAGTTACTAAGGGCAAGCCGCTTAAGAGTCCCCCTGTAACTGCTAGGGCGGAAAGTAATCGTTTCATAACAATCTCCTGTAATTTATCTGTATTTTTAAATACTTACTTCAATGACAGTTTTAAGTAAAAAAACTTATAATGTCGGCGTCAAGGTAACTGGAACTGGACCTGATGGTAGTAAAACTAAGAAAATGCTGTCAATGATTGCTTAAAACATTATGACAAGTTAAAGATATCAAAGAGTTTCGGAGACCGCCAGCATAATTGTAGCTTAAAGCTCGATGGCGAACCGCCAAGGGGGCCGCGAGGCCCTAGACTCGATTCTGGACCTGCGGGCCAGAAAATTAGATCGTAGTAAAAAAAGGACAAGGAGAGTTTATGAAAATAGCGATCGCCAAGGAAAGCCATGTCAACGAACGTCGCGTGGCTTTAACTCCCGACGTGGTGGCTAAGTTAGTCAAGCAAGGTCTGGAAATTGAAGTGGAGGCCGGGGCCGGAAATAGGGCCTTCTTTGCGGATAAGGCCTACGAGGAGGCCGGGGCCAAGATAGTTGCCGATACTGCAGCTCTCTGGAAAGAGGCAGATGTCCTGCTAAAAGTGGGCGTCCTGCAAGACTGGGAAGCGGACCAACTGCGGGAGGGTTCGATCCTGATCGGTTTTCTCAATCCCCTGGGCAATCCGGCCATCGTCGGGCGCTTGGCAGAAAAGAAGGTGACGGCCTTTAGTATGGAGATGATTCCCCGCATCAGCCGGGCCCAAGTTATGGACGCTTTGTCTTCCCAAGCTAATATTGGGGGCTATAAGGCGGCCTTAATCGCGGCCACGGCCCTGCCCAAGTTCTTTCCGATGTTAACGACTGCTGCGGGTACGATCCGACCTGCTAAGGTTTTGGTGATGGGTGCGGGGGTTGCCGGCCTGCAAGCGATCGCCACTTGCCGCCGTCTGGGGGCTGTGGTTGAAGCTTTCGATATTCGTCCGGAAGTAAAGGAACAAGTGCAAAGTTTGGGTGCAAAGTTCGTGGATGTCTCCCTCGAAGAAGATACGGTCGCGGAAGGCGGCTATGCTAAGGAAATCTCAGAGGAGTCGAAACAACGCACCCGCGAAGTCCTCTGCGATCGCGTGGCTGCTTCTGATGTTGTCATTACCACTGCTCAAGTTCCGGGTAAAAAGGCCCCAGTGTTAGTTACTAAGGAAATGCTGGATGGCATGACCCCGGGTTCTTTGGTGGTTGATTTGGCCGCAGAGCAGGGGGGTAATTGCGAGGGCACGGAAGCTGGCAAGGATGTCGTATATAATGGTGTAACTATTATCGGTCCTGTGAATTTGCCTTCGACTATGCCGATACACGCTAGCGAATTGTATGCTAAGAATATCTCGGCTTTGCTCAAGCTGATGATTAATAAGGATAACCAGCTAGAACTCGATTTTGAGGATGAGATTGTTGCTGGTGCTTGCGTTGCCCATACTGGGGAAATTCGCAATAAACGAGTTGAGGAGGCTTTGGCTGTTGCTGGTTAGTTGCTAACTATCGATTGAGCTAAGGCTCTGACGCATCGAGTTTTTGTTTTTATCGAAACCGACTAACAGGCAGGATGCTTGTTATACATTCTTAAGCAAAAATTAGATGCTCCCTAATGAAGTTCTAGTGAGAAACTATTAATATGAATGCTGAAACTTTAGTTGCTGCTTTATTTGTCTTCGTTCTGGCTTCTTTTGCCGGATTTGAAGTTATCAATAAGGTGCCTCCCACCCTGCACACTCCTTTGATGTCGGGGGCTAATGCTATTTCTGGCATTGCGGTTTTGGGGGCGCTGATTATTGCAGGCGATAAGGATTGGAATATTACCATTATCTTAGGTTTGCTTGCTGTGGTGTTAGCTACGATTAATGTGGTCGGTGGCTTTTTGGTGACTGACCGGATGTTGCAAATGTTTAAGAAGAAGGAGGTAAAAGCATGAGCGATTTCCTGCCAACTGGCATTCAATTAAGCTACATTGTAGCGGTTTCGTTTTTCTTTTTCGGCTTGAAGAAGTTGGGCTCTCCCGCCACTGCCCGCCAGGGTAATTTGTGGGCTTCTATCGGGATGCTGATTGCGATTGTGGCAACTCTGCTGGAACGGGAGGTTCTTAACTACCAGATGATTTTGATTGCTATTGTCATCGGGTCGGTTATAGGGGCGATCGCTGCCTATAAGGTTGAGATGACTGCCATGCCTCAGATGGTGGGTTTGTTCAACGGTTTTGGCGGTGCTGCTTCTGCTATGGTTGCGGTTGGTGAATTTTGGCGCTATTTGGCGACAGCAGATGTGCCACCTCTGCCTACTACCGTGACTGCGGTATTGGGTGTCTTAATTGGTGGCGTGACTTTTACGGGTTCTACGATCGCTTTTGCTAAGTTGCAGGGCATTATGAGCGGTTCGCCGATTTTGTTCCCGCTGCAGCAAATTGTTAATGCTTTGCTGTTGGGGGGTTTTGTTGCAGGTAGCGTTTATATCTGCGTGACGCCTTTTAATGTGCCGGTCTTTTTGGGATTGGTGGGTATTTCCCTAGTGTTGGGGGTTTTGTTTGTCATCCCTATCGGGGGCGGCGATATGCCGGTGGTGATTTCGCTGTTGAACTCGTTTTCTGGTTTGGCTGCCAGCGCGGCGGGTTTTGTGGTGATGAACAATCTTTTGATTGTTGCGGGTGCTTTGGTGGGTGCGTCGGGTATTATCCTGACTATCATTATGTGTAAGGCGATGAACCGTTCTTTGACTAACGTGCTGTTTGCTGGTTTTGGTACTGGCGAGGGCGGCGCGGCTGTTGCGGGTAGCGGCGGTAAGGTGGATAAGACGGTTCGCAGTATCGACCCTGAGGAGGGGGCGATGATGTTAGGGTATGCTCGTTCTGTGGTTATCGTTCCCGGTTATGGGATGGCGGTAGCCCAGGCGCAGCACTCGGTTAAGGAGTTAGCGGATCGGTTGGAAGATCTGGGTGTTGAGGTTAAGTATGCCATTCACCCAGTGGCGGGACGGATGCCGGGTCACATGAATGTTTTGTTGGCGGAGGCTAATGTTCCTTATCCCCAGCTTTACGATATGGACGATGTGAATCCTAGTTTCAATCAGACTGATGTGGCTTTGGTGATTGGGGCTAATGATGTGGTCAATCCTGCGGCGCGGGAGGATCGCAATAGTCCTATTTATGGTATGCCGATTCTGGATGTTGATAAGGCGAAGCATACGATCGTGATTAAGCGCGGTCTCAGCACTGGTTTTGCTGGTGTTGATAATGGCTTGTTCTATAAGGATAAGACGATGATGCTTTTTGGCAGCGCTAAGGATATGGTGGCTCAGTTGGTTTCTCAGGTGAAGCAACTGTAGGCACTGTTTGTTCTAAGGCTGTTAAATAGATATGGGTTAGCCGGGGAAATTTTTTCCCTGGCTAATTTTTTTGCTGTTCGTAGTAATCGCTTCAGCGATAGGGGTGTTGTTTTGTTCCCCTTCTACCTTATTTTTAAGGCATTGTTAGCAGCGGATGTTGAAGCGGATGAAGCGGATGGGTTGTTAGTGGGCGAACAAGGTTAGTTCGTAGTAATCGCTTCAGCGATAGGGG
>CAZUCT010000329.1:0-7030 GCA_964619285.1 uncultured bacterium
TTGTTTAAATCACGACGGTTAAAACCGTCGTTCGTCTTTCCTCCCCGAACTAAAGTTACGGGGATTCCAGACTCTCGATTACTAATCTTGAAAAAATAACAGGACGGGAACCGATCGCTGCCAAGGCCAGGTTGCTGCAGCCAGAAAGTTTCCTCGTCCTGCTTTTTCCGAAAAAGCTTGAGTGAAAACTTGGAATGTTCTCAATCTATATTCTAACCTACAACGAAGAGATAGATATCGCCGCCTGCATAGAGTCTGCCATGCTCTCCGACGAGATTATTGTAGTTGACTCTTTGAGTAGCGATCGCACCATAGAAATCGCCCAACAATATCCGGTCCAAATATTCCAGCATAAATTTGAAAGCCACGGGAAACAGCGAACGTGGATGCTGCGAGAAATCCCCACCAAACACGAATGGGTTTACATCCTCGAAGCCGACGAAAGGATGACCCCAGAACTCTTTAACGAATGTTTGGAGGCC
This sequence comes from uncultured bacterium, assembly GCA_964619285.1. Lineage (GTDB taxonomy): Bacteria > Cyanobacteriota > Cyanobacteriia > Cyanobacteriales > Microcoleaceae > CALKCV01. The sequence goes on from CAZUCT010000329.1 coordinate 483, forward strand.
ATGAAAAGTTCCGAGTACGTCGGCTATTATGCGGCCGAACGGGTGATATTTTTGGGCCAATGGATCCGTCGCAGCACCCAATATCCCCGCTATCAAATGCGCCTCTTCCGCAAAGATAAAGTCTGGTTCGACGACTACGGCCACACGGAAAGGGAAGCGTGCGATGGCCCGACGGGCTTTTTAAAAGAAACCTATCCCCACTACACCAATAGCAAGGGCATTTCGCGCTGGCTGGAAAAACACAACCGTTACTCCACGGACGAAGCTGTAGAAACCCTGCGCCAACTCTCCCAAGGCAAAGTCAACTGGAAAGATTTATTTTTGGGCAAATCGGAGGTAGAGAGGCGGCGGGCCCTCAAAGATCTTTCCCAGCGAGTGCCCTTCAGACCAGTAGTCCGCTTCTTCTATATGTATTTTCTGCTGGGAGGAATTTTAGATGGCCGGGCGGGATTGACTTGGTGTCTGTTGCAAGCTTTCTACGAATATCTCATACTAATTAAAGTTTGGGAAATGAAAAATATGCCTCCCCCAACTTTAATCAAGGAGATGGGAGAAAAGGAGGACAAGGGAGACAAGGGAGAAGCAATTAAATATTAGGCATTACCAATTCTCAATTCCCCAAAAAAAATCCACATTAAAAAAGGAAATCAATCAAAGATATGCATCTAAGCGAACTAACTCACCCAAATCAGCTACACGGTCTGTCAATTCATCAACTCGAAGAGGTGGCGCGACAGATACGAGAAAAACATTTGGAAACTGTAGCGGCAACAGGCGGTCATTTGGGGCCGGGATTGGGTGTAGTAGAATTAACTCTGGGACTCTACCAAACCTTAGATCTAAATCGCGACAAGGTAATCTGGGATGTAGGCCACCAAGCCTATCCCCATAAACTGGTGACGGGTCGCTACAATGACTTCCACACTTTGCGTCAAAAAGACGGCGTGGCAGGTTATCTCAAACGCTGCGAAAGTAAATTCGACCATTTCGGGGCAGGTCACGCCTCCACCAGCATCTCCGCAGCTCTGGGCATGGCCTTGGCCCGAGATCGGAAAGGAGAAAACTTTAAAACAGTTGCCATTATTGGCGACGGTGCCCTCACCGGCGGTATGGCTTTGGAAGCAATTAACCATGCAGGTCACTTGCCTAAAACTAACCTGTTAGTGGTTCTCAACGATAACGAGATGTCTATTTCTCATAACGTAGGCGCTATATCTCGCTATCTAAATAAAATGCGTCTGAGCGCTCCCATGCGCTTCCTTAGCGATAATTTAGAGGAACAAGTAAAACACCTACCTTTCGTCGGCGATGCTCTCGCGCCAGAAGTGGAACGGCTGGAAGAAGGGATGAAACGTCTGGCAATGTCTAAGGTGGGAGCCATTATCGAAGAGTTAGGCTTTACTTATATGGGGCCTGTTGACGGACATAATTTAGGAGAGTTAATTACTACTTTCAAACAAGCTCATCGGATGCCAGGACCGGTGCTGGTTCATGTGGCAACGGTGAAGGGTAAAGGATACGCGATCGCGGAAACGGATCGGGTGGGCTATCACGCTCAAAGTCCCTTTAACCTCGCCACTGGCAAGGCTGTCCCCGTTAGCAAGCCGAAACCCCCGAGTTATTCTAAAGTATTCGCTCACACTCTGGTAAAACTTGCCGAAAACAATCCTAAAATTATCGGTATCACGGCTGCAATGGCAACGGGCACCGGCTTGGACAAGCTCCACGCCAAACTGCCAAAACAATATATCGATACCGGCATTTCCGAACAACACGCCGTTACCCTCGCCGCAGGTCTAGCTTGCGAGGGAATGCGCCCGGTGGTAGCTATCTATTCTACTTTCCTCCAGCGGGCTTACGACCAAATTATTCACGATATCTGCATCCAAAATCTGCCGGTCTTTTTCTGTCTGGATCGCGCTGGCATCGTCGGTGCAGACGGTCCCACTCACCAAGGTATGTACGATATCGCCTATCTGCGCTGCATTCCCAATCTGACTATTATGGCACCCAAGGATGAGGGCGAGTTGCAGCGAATGACGGTCACTGGTATTAACTATACCGACGGCCCGATCGCCATGCGCTATCCCCGGGGCAGCGGTTACGGCGTACCCTTGATGGAAGACGGTTGGGAACCGATGGAAATTGGTAAGGGGGAAATTCTCCGCAACGGTAACGACGTGTTAATCTTGGGCTACGGTTCGATGGTTAATCCGGCCATGCAAACTGCGGGCATTCTCAGCGAACGCGGTATCGAGGCCACGGTGGTAAACGCTCGCTTTGTGAAGCCGTTGGATACGGAGTTAATTGTGCCTTTGGCGCGACGCATCGGACGGGTGGTCGCGATGGAGGAAGGTTGCGTTATGGGCGGTTTTGGTTCGGCGGTGTTGGAAGCGCTGATGGATAACGAGGTGATGGTGCCGGTGAAGCGCTTTGGGGTTCCCGATAAGCTGGTAGATCATGCCAAACCCGACGAGTCGAAAGCGGAGCTGGGTTTGACTCCAGAGCAAATGGCGGAAGGGATTTTAAAATCTTTTACTAAGGATAAGGGGCGATCGCCCGTTACTGTGTAGAACGGGCATCCTGCCTGTGATTAACCTGTAGGGTGCGCACCGCGCACCTTACTACTATTTTTTTTAAAGCCATGACTCTGACAACTTATCCACACATAGAAAAACTAGAAAACCAACCGGCAAGGTTGCAGCGAATACCGCGAGTGCGAGTCGCTCAAATAGCGATGGATTATCTCGCTTACGGTTGGTCCGTCGAGGAAATGTGCCGCCAGCATCCTTACCTCGCTTTATCGGAGGCTCGTGCAGCGATGGCTTATTACTTCGATAATCAAGATGAAATCGATAGAGAAATTCGATCGGAGTGGGAGCAAGTGGAACGAGAAAAGTCTCAATATTCTCCTTCTCCGTTCTTGGTACGGATGCGAGCAAGTTTTATAAGTGGCAGTACAGTGGAGTATTTGCCTTTTTAAACTGATGCGGAACATCCAGAAAAACGTAAGAAAGTCATTAAAAAGAACCTTAATCAATATGCAATCGAAGCAATATTCTCTGGAAGAAATTTTGATAAATTCAAACAAAATTATTCAGGAAGTTACGGAAGGTGAAGCAATCCAAATTACCCGAGATGGAAAAGAGTTTGCTGTAATTATTTCTCAGGCAGAATATGAAAAATTATCGAATAAAAAGCCGAGCTTTTGGGAATCTATAGAAAGATTTCGCCAAGAATATAATGTCGAAGCAGCAGATATTGACCCTTCAGAAATCTTTGCGGGGGTACGAGATAAATCGCCAGGAAGGGAGGTGATTTTTTGACAACTATTCGTTTCCTTTTAGATACTAATATCCTATCCGAACCTTTGCGCCCTCGCCCCAATCCAGTTGTTGTTAGAATGTTAGAGCAACATTCAGAGGCGATCGCGACGGCGACTGTAGTATTTCACGAAATGTTATTTGGCTGCTATCGCTTACCAGTGGAATCAAACAAACGTCGGATTCTTGAGGCATATTTACAAAGAGAAATCAAAGAAAAAATTCCCATCCTCTCTTATGATGTGAATGCTGCTGAGTGGTTTGCGCGAGAACGATCGAGACTTACAGCTATCGGCAAAACTCCAGCTTATGCCGACGGACAAATTGCGGCGATCGCTCGGGTAAATAATCTAATTTTGATAACAAATAATGTCGCCGATTATTCGGATTTTCATTCCTTAACAATAGAAAATTGGTTTGCACTTTAACAGGTAGAGAGCAGGTCTTATATCTGATGAAGCCCGGTATGCTTGAAAAAACCGGGTTTCTTGACCGGTCCTTTAGTTCGCCTGCTACCTCATCGCCAATTTAACAAAAAATGTTACTCGCCAACTAATGAAAACTTTCGATACAGTCATCATCGGTGCCGGTCCCGCCGGGGCTCAATGCGCCAGAAGTTTAGCAACATCAAATCCTGGAGTTTTACTGGTAGAACAACACGAAACTTTCCAACAAAATGACTTCTCCAGCGCGGCAACTCCTCTGGAAACTCTCGCTAAATTTCAACTGCCAGAAACGGTGGTAGGGACTTTTTGGCAAAAACTAGAAATTGTTTCTACTAATAACGCTCATACTTGGGAATCTCCTACCGCTTTGGGGGCGGTTTTAAATTTTGCTAAATTGCGGGAATTTCTGGCAGATGAAGTTAAAGAATGCGGCGGCGAAGTTTGGATGGGTTGTCGCTATATCGGACATTTTCAAGAAGGGGATAAAACTGTTGTCGAACTGAGAAAAAAAGGAGGCGAAAAAATTAAAGTTGGCGCGAAAGTTTTAGTGGATGCTACGGGGCCCGCTAGGGCAGTTATAAGCGATCGCGCAGCGTTGCGGATGCAACATCGCTCTAGCCATAAAAGCGACTTTTTAACCGCTTCTGGCATCGAATATTTAATCGAAGTATCGCCAAAAATCTATCAACAATACGCTCAAAAATTAGTTTTTTTTCTCGGGCATAAATGGATGCCCAAAGGTTATTCTTGGATTTTTCCCATGGAACCACCTTTAAATCGCTTAAAAGTTGGTTCGGCTCGCTATCATTTAAAACACAAATATATTAATCCTCAAGAATCGATTCGCTGGTATGTGGAACTGTTAATTAAAGATTATTTAAAACTGACGCAATCTGAATATAAATTAATAGACTGGCACGGTTCGACGGTCAAATATTCCGTGGGTTTAAAAGATGTCTATCACCGGGATAATATTATTGCCATAGGCGATGCAGTTTCGACGATTAATATGTTGGGCGGGGAGGGAATTAGACATGGCATGGAAAATGCGGTTGTTGCTAGTAAGTACGTCGAAAAATATCTCGATAATTCTTTATCCTGTTTGAGCGGTTATCAAAGAGAAATTAGACGACATTATGGGTTGAAATGGAATTTTTCAGAACAGATGGGACGCAAAAGATATATGCAGGATAGCGACGATTTTATTGATAAAGGCGTTGCTTATTTAAAGTCTTTAAGCGTTGAGGAGATGATGGATATTTTATTTGATTACAAGTTCCAAAGACTTTATAAAGGTTTCGGTCAATATTTGAGACGAAAACTGGGTTTGATGGTTAAAATGGTAATGGGAAATAGGGAATAGGGAGATTTGCGCCCATTACCCATTACCCGTTATCCATTACCTATTACCGACATTATGACAACAATTTATCCGGTGGTTTGGGAAGGCGATCGCGTCCTGCTCATAGATCAGACTCGCCTGCCAAACGAGTATCAAACTGTGGCAATAACATCTGCCCCCGAGATGGCAAAGGCAATAAAAACGATGATAGTTCGCGGGGCACCGGCCATCGGGGTTGCTGCTGCTTATGGGATGTATCTGGGGGCGCGGGAAATTTTGACGAGCGATCGCTCTCTATTCCTCGCCGAGTTGGAGAAAATTGGCGAGCTGTTGGGGGCAACTCGCCCTACGGCGGTTAATTTGTTTTGGGCGATCGCTCGAATGTTGAAAACCGCCCGGGAAACCGAGGCCCCAGTGGAACAAATAAAAACCGTTCTTTTGGAAACCGCCCAAATTATCCAAAAAGAGGACTTACATACTTGCGAGGCGATCGGCGATAACGGTTTGAGCGTCTTGCCAAACTCCCCCCAGAAACTAAACATCCTCACCCACTGCAACGCGGGCGCTTTGGCAACGGCGGGATACGGTACCGCCCTGGGAGTCATTCGCTCTGCGTGGCGGGAGGGAAAATTAGCGCGAGTCTATGCCGACGAGACTCGCCCGCGCCTCCAGGGAGCGAAACTGACGACTTGGGAATGCGTGCAAGACGGGATACCGGTTACTTTAATCTCCGATAACATGGCAGCCCACTGCATGAAACAAGGTTTAATTCACGCCGCGATCGTAGGGGCCGATCGCATAGCTGCCAATGGGGATGCTGCGAATAAAATCGGCACTTATAGTTTGGCGTTGGTGGCGAAGGCGCATAATATTCCTTTCTTCGTGGCGGCACCTTTATCCACTGTTGATTTTGAACTGGCAGACGGTAGCGGCATTCCTATTGAGGAGCGAGATTGTGCCGAGGTTTATCAGGTAGGAAAAACGCGGTTATGTCCCGAGGGAGTTGAGTTTTACAATCCCGCTTTTGACGTGACTCCGGCTGAATTGATAGCGGCTATTATTACTGAGAAAGGAGCCGTTAAACCCGAGGAGTTAATCGGTTTGGCAAGCTAAGGAGTCGCGCAAAAATAAACTACCAGATGAAGGAAAATCGTAGGTTGGGTGGAGTGAAACGCAACCCAACAAGTCGGTACCTTATTACTACGCAAGTCCTAATTGTTAATGGCTAATTGCTAATTGTTAATTGTCCTATTAGCAATTAGCCATTTCCTATTTTGAGCTGCGAACAAAGGAACTTTAGGGGCAAAGCATTCGGGGGGCAAATTTTGATAAAAAGCATTAACTTTTATGTCCGAATGCTTTGCCCCCATCCTACGTTAAATTTTACGACTAAAGTCGTTACTACGAACTTTGAGAAATTACCCCTACAACTGATTT
>CAZUCT010000330.1:0-7007 GCA_964619285.1 uncultured bacterium
ACATCGTAAAACGATCGCTCCCCGGCATTTTTGGCATCTAATAGCAGGGTGCCTTCGATGCCGTCAAATTCTACGCCGTTGACATAAATGCCCAATCCGGTATCGTTTCCCGTTACGCGGATGGCGTATTCTCTAGCGGCCCGGGTTAGAGTCGATGGGAGCATTACGACCCCTCACCTCTCCTTCAAAACCGTGCGTGAGAGTTTCCAACTCACACGGCTCCTGGACTAGGATTATCGTTTAAGGAATTTCGGTCTACCAACAGAACCCACGCTAGTTAAAAACTGCGTCTCGGGCGTATAGCGTTAGTCTTAACTTAATATCCCTCCTAGTTACCTGCCCCACGTCAGCATATCCTCACTATTAGGAGAGGCATTAGCTTCTTGAGACATCCTTATTCCTTGAGCCTTGTAGTAAAGCTTTCCCTACCTCTGGGTCGAACAGAGGAGAACTCAAGGGGTTACTTCGTTCCCGCATTCCATTTCGCGTCTAACTTAGGACTCCTAACTATGCCGGGTTCTACCAGTTAATCTTGGCCCATAACAAGATGACCAAGGGCAAACGAACCATACCATTTTGGCTACGGGGGGGCCTTTTAAGGCACATACAAGGACAATTACCCCGGTCTGAGGTAACGGCATCTTTATAGGATTCGTGTTCCTACCCATATTAGACTTCCCTAGCGGCTTCGACCCCAGTCCTTGGGTCTTATCCTACATTAGGGCCATGCACCGATAGGCAAGGACGCTACTCCTTGACAAACTGACCCTGGGAGTCCCCCATTAACCAAGGGGAGAGGAATCTAACCTCCATGGGATGCGAGTTCTCGTCTAAATGACCAATGGCCAATTATTAGACGGGGGCCATGTTGCTGAAATGGCTTCTTTGGCCCAACGAATCGCACTTGTAATTTCTCATTATACCATAGACGGCGTTGTTGAGTCCGGGGACGCGATCGCCTATTTGTGGCCCTGCGGTCATTGTTTTTAGTGGATGCTGTATTTTTGTGGGTTGTGAAGATTATACAGCATTGCGCGATCGCTTAATAAACCAGGTATGCATGAAAAAACCCCAGAAACCCGGTTTTTTGAACAATACCTTCGCCATTTTTAGAGCGATGTTGCATGCCGCTTGCGCTTCGCCAACGCGCTTTTGGCCCCAGCAGAAACCGGGCTTTTGCGAAAAACCAGGTTTCTTAGGTGTCCATGTCGATCGGGTGTCGGTTTTATTGCCAGCAGAAACCCGGTTGGCAAAAAACCGGGCGCGCGCAAATTAACTGTGGGCTCCGAGAAACCCGGTTGGCAAAAAACCGGGTTTCCAATACCAACACCAGTGTGTCTCCCCATATTGTGCCTCTGGTGCGTCCTACTTATAATTTTGGCGAAGGCATTGGCAGAAATTACCGGGTTTCTGATACCCAATAATTATTAATTACCTACTCAACTCGCTCCACCCATTCTACCACCCCATCGGCCAACGCCTCCGCTAACTTCTGTTGTTCCTCCGGATCCATAATCCACTCAAACTCGTAGGGATTAATCATAAAACCCAACTCTAACAATACAGAAGGAGCGATCGTCGGACGCGCTAACGCCAAATTGTTCCAAAACACCCCATAAGAAGGTCTGCGCAATTGTTCCGTCAAATAATTGTGCAAAAACACCGCCAAACCGTGGGCTTGGGGATGATACCAAAAAGTACCGATGCCCTGAGTGTTCATCGCGTCGCCGTAATTGGGCAGGGCGTTATAATGCACCGATAGCGCTAAATCCGGTTCTTGTTCTTGTATCATTTCTACCCGGTCTTTCGGCCACAAGTCGTCGTCGCCCTCCCGCGTCATATATACCGACGCCCCGCGCTTAACCAACTCGTCTCGGAATAGCTTAGAAACTGTAAGCACTACATCTTTCTCTGGATAGCCGTTGGGACCTACCGCCCCCAAATCGTTCTCGCTGCCGTGTCCCGGATCTATAAGAATGTTCATCCCCGCTAGAGGACTATCTCTTAACAACCTATTGCGACCGGCACCCACGGGAGGATGTCGCAAAGTCAGCACTAAAGTCGTGCCCTCGTACCTCAATTTATAACCCCATTGCTGTTTGTTTTTAAAGCGAAACGTATATTTAACGGACTGTTCCCCTTGGATCGTCGGCGATAAAATCGGCTGCCAGTCCAATCGTTCGATATAAGGATCGTCGTCGAAGCGAATGGTATCGGTTTGGGCGATCGTATTGTGGAGGGTGATGCTGAAACTGTTATCGTCTTGTTCTACGCTAACCGGCACCGGCGCTTGCAGGGGGAAAAATACCTCCGTGGCATTGGGGGCGGGACGAGAAAGGAGACTTCTAATAAACGATCGCGGCGGTATCGCATCGGTAAAAATCCTCGTCTCCTCAGCTTTAATCCACGCCCCATAATCCAACCGCAAAAACTCCCCTTCCCTGCCTGTAATCAAAGCGCGGGTTCCCTTGGGCAGGGGAGTCAAGCGGGAATGATTGGTACTCGGACCGGTTCTGGCGATGCCCCCATCCACCGTTACCTCTGCCACCTCAAACGTCGTCGGCGACATGACGGTCACTTGCCCCGGACCTTCCTGGGAGATAGTGCGACCGTTTTTAGTCAGTTGAAAAGTTGGTTTGCCTAATTCTCCGGGATTTTCTGCTTTGGCGCATCCTTGATACAAACCGGTGAAGTTCTCTCGGGTTGTCGGTTGGTTGTCTCCAGTTAATACCGATAAGTTACTCGGTAAGTTCGTTACCTGAGATTGAGAGAGCATGGGAATGGTTTGGCTGCCCAGACGAACGGAAACTTGGGCATCTGGGGTAGCGATCGCGCTAAAGCAAATCAACTCTCCCGGCATTCTCGCGATATCCACCGCCGGCGCGAGACTACCTTCGGCAAAAGCAACCCCTTGAGGCACCACCGGGTCGTTAGAAACGCGAGTCACTGTAATTACTTTTTCCTCCTCTTTGTAGCGGAAAGTAAAGGTATTTTCTCCCATCTCTAAGGGAAAAGAGGGGGCGAAGTGACCCGCCGGACTGCGTTCTATGGACCGACCGTTAACTAAAACCTCTGTATCTGGGGGGGCGCTGCCGATGATGAAAGTCCGAGACGAGTCCGTACTGTATGCGTCTGTTTTGGGATAAACAACTATTAAAGAAGATTGTGAAGATTGTTCCTGTGCCAGCACCGGTGATGCCATGATGGTAGTTAATGCAGCTATTGCCAGTATTGTTTTCATGGAAGCTCTTTTTTCTTTGAATTTAATTTTTTGGGAATTGTCAATTGTTAATTGTTAATTGCTTACCTTTCCACCTCGTATCCGAGCTCTGCCAACCGCAGACGAGATTGACGCCATTTCGGTTCGACTTTAACAAATAATTCCAGATAAACCTTACCCGCAATTAATTTTTGAATTTGTTGGCGGGCAGCACTGCCAATATCTTTTAACATACTCCCTTTTTTACCAATAACAATTCCTTTCTGGGACGGTCTTTCCACATGAATAGTTGCTAAAATTTTAGTAATTTTTGGTTCTTCTTCTACCGCATCGATAGAAATAGCCACCGAGTGGGGAATTTCTTGGCGAGTTAGCAACAAAATTTGCTCCCGAATTAGTTCCCCCATAATAAACCTTTCTGGTTGGTCGGTTACGAGGTCGGGAGGATAATAATAAGGGCCGGTTTCCAGGTTTTCTATTAATAGATTTTGCAACCCCTCCACCCCTTCTCCAGTAAGGGCAGAAAATTTGACAAAATGCCATTTATCGGAGGGAATAAGTTGGCGATAAGTCTCGTCTATTTCCTCAAAATCTGGCGGTTGTAAGTCTAATTTATTGACTCCCAGGATGACCGGTGTTTCCGTGGCCGCAAGCAGATCGACAATGTAGCGATCGCCCCCCCCAGCGACAACGGCTCCATCCACCACCAACAACACCGCATCCACGGATTGAATGGCCATTTTCGCATTTTGGACCAAAACCTTTCCTAATTGGTGGTGGGGTTTGTGGATGCCGGGGGTATCGACAAAAATGATTTGGGCCGAGTCCGTGGTCGCTAGGCCCCGGAGTCGGTTGCGAGTTGTTTGGGCCACGGGGGAGGTGATGGCGATTTTTTGCCCCACCAGTAGGTTCATTAAAGAAGACTTGCCCACGTTGGGCCGCCCGATAATGCCCACAAATCCCGAGCGGAATCCCTCTGGGGCAGGGGGGATTGTGGTAAGTTGGGAAAGGTCCATTTAGCTGTCGCCTCTGTCTCAATTTTGTGGCCTAATTATAGCAGCAGGGCGATCGCTGCCAATATCTATTTTTGGCCTTCGGCAAGTCCGGATAAGGGGGCGCTTCTCTGGAGCTTTAAAACAAAATTTGACGGAGTTGGATTCTCAGCTCTTGACATTTTTGTAACTCTCTGCTACAAGCAAACCATATTAATATGAGGAGAAATTAATTATGAAATCAAAATGGTTTTGGGGTTTATGTGCCGCAGTAGTGGCAAGCTTACCCGCAGCCGCTTCAGCGATACCCTCTGAATTTGACTACAGGAGAGGGGTTGGCGAATACTACGAATTCCCCAACATTTTAATGCCGTACAGAACTTTACCTCGTGCCTTTGATTTTCCAGTTATTACTGAATTTGAGGTCGATGAAAGTGTCAGAACTGATTCCCCAATTACCGATATTTTTGTCAGAAACCTGCCTTCTCTTCCTACCGGTATTACTTTAGACGAATTGCTGCGTCTGAGACTCCAATACAGTCGCGGTATCCAAGCTTGGGGAGAAGAAATTGCAGAATGTTTGAATGAAAGTCCTCGCCTAGTCAGAGTCAGCACCGGCAGTCCGGTTATTATTAATGGCTCTCGCGGTACTATCGTTTTAAATGCTAATAACCGCGCTATTTGTCAGTAGGCAGGCAAAAGGCAAAAGGCAAAAGGCAAAAGGGGATGAAATTGTTCGTTTAAAAACTTGAATTGATTTAATTCACACTTTTGCAAAAGGTCTATTTTTAAGTAAATCTAAGCCTCTTTTTCAATTGTAAAAAGAGGCTTTATTATTGGGAATTTTATAACCCAGTTGCAACAACCCTACAACTTCCACCAAGGGAATAACTTCAGAAATTCGCGAGTTATCTTCTGATAAATCCTCATTTCTTCTGTCTTAATATGGGCGTATCCTTCTAATCCAGGCCGGAGGCGATCGCTCTGATTTTCAATAGCAATAGTAACAGTTAAAACCGGATTTTGCCCGGCCTCGTCTAACTTCACCACCGAGGGAATATCTAACACCTTTGCCGAATAAGAATAAATATCCGCATTCCGAGGTTTAAACTCTACTGGCATTTGAGGTTCCACTAACTCGATATCCGCTTGATTAATTTTGACGCTGGCAGTCAGTTGTTGTAAATCGACAATATTTAAAATTATCTCGCCAGCTTTCAAATTCCGATTATTTAATAAGTCTAAATCGGAACTTACCACGGTTCCCGAATTGGTAGCTTTTAAGATTAAACTTTGTTGCTCTTTTTCTAGTCGTTGAATCTCGGCAACAGACTGTTCTACTAACTGCTTTTTATCCATCATTGCCGCCCCTGTCGCTTCTACTTCTTTTTGCAGAGATTGTCTGGCAGCTATTTTTTGTTCTAATTCGTATTCTCGTTCGGCGATTTCATCTTCTAATAACCGCTTAAATTCGGAAATTTCTTCTGCCTTGGCGGCGATAATATTATCTCTTTGCTGCTGTTGGTTTTCTAAGTAGTTGATTTGGCTTTGTTTCTGGGGTATTTTCTCTTGTTGGGCTGCCAGTTGGCTTTCTTTTTGGTTGATTTGTTTTTGATGGGCTGCCAGTTGATTTTCTTTCTGGCGAATTTGCTCTTTTAAGGCGGCGATCGCGCTCTCTTCCCGATGAATTGAGAGCAACAAATCTTCCTTTTTATCTTGAAAATTGACTAGCTGCGGGTTAAACTTTCCGATGCCTCCTTCCACAACTAAATTCTCTAGCGGTACTAGAGATTCTTCAATTTTTATCAACCGATTTTCCAGTTTTTCTATCTCTCCTTCTTTTCCTTTAATCGTCGTTTCGATTTCGGCAATTTCGCTTTCAATTACCCGACTTTGATTTTCTAGTCCTGCAATTTCGCTTCTGGTTGCTTGAATTAAAAGTTGGATTTCTGCTATCTCGCTGCGGGCGCCTTCAATTTCGTGGTTGATTCCTATTTTGTCGCTTTTAATTCTGTCTATTTCATGCTCGAATTGACGGGTTTTAGGCAAGCCGCGATCGCTCATAATTGCCAGCAATTCTTCTCGCCTTTTATCTGCTATAGTGCGGGCGATCGCTTCTTCAGTTCGAGCCCCTTCTAACCGACTTTTTACCACAATTAACTGTTTTTCCGCAGCATTAAAATCAACTTTTGCCTGTTCCCAAACCCGGCGGGCATCGGCTATTTTATTATCTAATTCAAAGCTAGTAATTTTGGCAATAATATCCCCCGCTTTTACCTTTTGATTGGGAATTACTTTTAAAGTTACTGCCCCATCAAAAGGCATAGTAACTAACTGACGGGCAGCGGGAGTTGAAGTAATTTCTGCCTTACCAGTTACGGTATGATTTACTGGCATCATGCCGATATAATATCCCCCGGCAGCTACGGCCCCAATGACAATTATTTTACTAATTATTGGCAGTAAAGAGCGTTTTTTCTTCTCCTCATTTGGGGGAGTTTCTGCGGTTGTCGGCCATGGTTGGGGAACCTGTTTTTTACTGTCTGTAACTTCGGTATTTTCTGTCTTGGGCGGTGTCGGTTTTGCCGCCGATGGGGGAACAACTTTGAGGTATTGAGGTTGGTTTTGTTTGGGTAAATTAGATGGTGTCATTTTTCAATTAACAATTAACAATTGAGTTTTGGGGCGAGCGATAAAATTGGGTTCGTTAATAGTGTTTGTAGTAATCACTTTAGTGATTTAATCGCTGAAGCGATTACTACGAACAATCGCTGAAGCGATTACTACGAACAATC
>CAZUCT010000331.1:0-2360 GCA_964619285.1 uncultured bacterium
GCGCATTGCGCACCTTACGATTAACAATTAGTAGGGTGCGCATTGCGCACCTTACAATTAACAATTAGCGCATTGCGCACCTTACGATTAACAATTAGCGCAATGGGCACCTTACGATTAACAATTAGCGCATTGCGCACCTTACGATTAACAATTAGTAGGGTGCGCATTGCGCACCTTACGCTTAACAATTAGCGCAATGCGCACCTTACGATTTAACAGCTAGTTTAGATGAATATTCAGTTAAAAACTTACCGCAAATTTTAGGAATTTTAACCAGTTTTGTTGTTTGAGATTTTTGGGGTTTAAAATTAGATGCACCCTTGTTGTTAATTACTTGAGGGATTGGTAATAGCTCCCATAAATAAAATACAGCCGGTTTCATTGTCCATAATTGCCAGGAAAAAGGGGCGATCGACTGTCATTGCAAACCTCTTAGGCCCGCTTCTTAAAGTTATGCTAACTCCTGTAGAACCGGCTGCTTCGGTTCCCTTTTCGTTTACTTCCAAAAAAGTTTTATGTTTGACTTCGCTAATAAATAATTTTTGCGAGGTATCGTGCATTCCCGAAAAATCTGCAACTCCCGGTTCAAAGGCTATTTGCATTCCCAAGCTTTTTAAGACATCGTTAAGTTTGACTTCATATTCTGCTTTAAAGCGAGGCAAAGCTAAAGTAATTTCTCCATAGTCAAATTGCAAGATCCAATTTTGCCAATTTTCGTTATTTAATAGCTGATAAAATCCGTTTAAGCCTACTTCCTGGCGGGGCAAAAATAGATACATACTGGACCTACCTTGACCATAAGGTAATGCTATGGCTTGAAAAATTTCGTTTTCAAAGTAAGGAAAGGTGCTTGACTGAGACATCATCGGTAGGTTTTTAACCGTGCCGTCGGCTAAGGTAAAAGGCTTTTCTTCGGTTTCCATCTCGTCGAAACTTTGCTCCCAATTGCCTTTGAAATAAACCGCATTTAATAACACCATTACGGCGCTGGGAGGTAAACTATTGATGATGCTTGTTATTTGACCGTTGGTATTCTCTTGAACCCAGTTATTAACTAGAGGTAATGCTTCTTCGCTGGTAAAATTAATTTGTCTGACTTCGGCGTTGTAAAACTGTTGGTTGTTGGCGATAAAATCGGAATTAAATTGAAAATCTTGCCGCAACCAGAGAGAATTTGCTGTTGAGAGTTCGACTTCTTGGTTGAGGGTTTCTAAAAAACTTAAAAGGGCGCGGTTTCCTTGGTTAACTTCTGCCAAACTCATGTCGGAAATGTTGAGGGTTCGAGCGATCGCTTTTTGAGTTTCTCCCCTAGCGCCGTTGTAAGTCATCGAAAGGGCGATCGCGATACTATTCGGAGAAATAAAAATATTTTTTTGACTCTCAGATTTAGCAATCTCCAAAAACAAATTAAAACCAAAATGATTGTTAGCCCTTGTTAATTTATGAGCTATTTCGCTATCAGAATTTTGAGCTAAAATATGGTTAACTGCCCGTTGGTCTCTCCTCTGGGACACCCCAACTGAAGACCCAGGCCAGCAGAAAAATTCTAAGCTCAAAAATAGAGCCATAGTACCTACGGACATTTGCGCTAAAATAGTGTAAGATTTACTGAAAAGCTGTTTTAACATTTTCTTACCTCTATAGATTGATAATGACACTTGACCTAATTTTCAACGGCGCCAATCTTTTTGTTTTACCCTTCTGGGTATTAACGATCTTTCTGCCTCAGTGGGGAATCACCAAAAAAGTCATGTCATCTTTTATTCCCTTTGTAGTTTTAGCGGCCTTATATATTTACCTTTTCGTTATTAGCATCACCCCAGAAAATGCCGCCGCTTTGTCAAATCCCAAATTAGCAGATATTGCCCGCTTTTTTGCCGACGAACGCGCCGCCGCCACTGGTTGGATTCATTTTTTAGTTTTGGATTTGTTCGTCGGTCGCTATGTTTATTTAGAAGGACAGCGGACGGGCGTTTGGACGACCCATTCTTTAATCCTCTGTTTGTTTGCCGGCCCGATGGGGCTGCTGTCTCATATTCTAACCTATTGGGCAAGTCAAAAATTCTTCAATAATTCCCCAGAAGAAGCATCCACTCCAACGGATGCTGCGGCCTAGAGTTTGCTTAAGAAACTCGGTTTTTTGGAAAAACCGGGTTTCTGAGGTTTTAAAGTTCTTAAACTTGTAGGTTGTGCGAACCGGAGTGAAACCTAACACGATCGCTGGTGTTGGGTTCCGTTTCACTCCACCCAACCTACTAGAGCAACTCAGTTTTCCCGGTAAGGTGCGCGCTGCGCACCCTACTAGCACTGCTGAGGTTTTAAAGTTCTTAAACTTGTAGGTTGTGCGAACCGGAGTG
>CAZUCT010000331.1:2460-6966 GCA_964619285.1 uncultured bacterium
TAGCACTGCTGAGGTTTTAAAGTTCTTAAACTTGTAGGTTGTGCGAACCGGAGTGGAACTTAACACCAGCGATCGTGTTGGGTTCCGTTTCACTCCACCCAACCTACACTTTTATTCAATTTTCCATTCCCCATTCCCTATTCCCTAACATTAAAAACATCATGGCAGTAGAATACGATCTTGTAATCATCGGCGGCGGTTCTGGCGGTTTAGTAGTTGCCAGCGCTGCAGCACAATTAAAAGCAAAAGTAGCATTAGTAGAACGCGATCGCCTTGGTGGAGATTGTCTCTGGTATGGTTGCGTTCCCAGTAAGTCGTTTATCCACGCATCCCGCGTCGCTTACGAAGTAAAAAATGCCGCCCGTTTTGGCATCCACACCGAACCTCCAGCAATAGATTTTGCTAAAGCAATGGGTCACGTTCGACAAGTAATTAAAAATATCGAACCCCACGACTCCCCAGAAAGATTTAGAGATTTGGGAGTGGAGGTTATTTTTGGGGAAGGTCAATTTATCGACGAGAAAACTTTTGAAGTTAACGACAAAAAATTAACGGCAAGGGCCTTTGTAATTTCCACCGGTTCTCGACCGAAAATTCCCCCCATAGAAGGATTAAAAGAGGCGGAATTTTTCACCAACGAACAGATATTTTCGATTACAGAATTGCCGCAATGTTTAGCAATAATAGGTGCCGGTCCTATCGGTTGCGAATTAGGGCAAGCTTTCGCTCGGTTGGGCAGTCAAGTTACTCTGATTTCCAGTCGGGAACAAATCTTACCAAAAGAAGACCCAGAAGCAGCTTTAGTGGTAGAGCAACAATTGGAATTAGAAGGTATTAGAATTTTGCGTCAAGCGCGGGCGGAAAAGGTAGAAATTGTTGAGGGTAAAAAACAGTTAACTGCTGCCGGTTGCGCCATCACCGTCGATACTATTTTAGTCTCGGCGGGAAGAACTCCTAACGTCGAATCTTTGAACTTAAAAGCTGCCGGCGTGGAGGTTGCAGAACATGGAATTAAGGTTAATAAAAAGCTGCAAACTACTAACCCCAAAATTTATGCTTGCGGCGATGTCATTGGCGGCTATCAGTTTACTCATGTTGCCGGTTACGAGGCCGTGGTGGTACTAACAAATGCTTTGTTTTTCCCGTTTAGTAAAGTAGATTATCGGGTAATTCCTTGGGCGACTTTTACGGCTCCGGAGTTGGCGCGAGTGGGGCTGACGGAGGAGCAAGCAAGAAAGCGTTATGGGAAGAGAATTAATGTTTTGAAGCAGCCTTTTTCTGGGGTCGATCGCGCCCAAGCGGAAGGGGCGACGGTAGGATTTGCTAAGATTATTACTTTAGGCAACGGTCAAATTTTAGGGGCGCACATCGTCGGTCCTTCTGCGGGGGAATTAATCCACGAAGTAGTATTAGCGATGTCGAAAAAGTTACCGGTTTCTGCTTTAACAGGCATTCACGTTTATCCGACTTTATCGGAGGTAAATAGTAAGGCCGGTTTGTTGTTGAAAAAACGGAAATTTGCCGAGAGTAAGTGGCAGCAAAAGTTGTTGGAAAAGTTGTTTAATAAGTTGCGTTCGTAGTAATCGCTTTAGCGATTTAAAAGTAGCAATTAAGAAACCCGGTTTTTCCAAAAAACCGGGTTTCTAGTTAATTAAAATTGTCATGGCGAGGGGGGGTGGGTAAGAGTTAACTTTTTGGTTTAATTATTAAGCACCCCCCGTGGCAATCTCACAGCTTAATAATAAGGCCGGAGATTGCTTCGGCTGATTTAACGATAAAACCAAGAGGTTAAGTAGTTTTCCGACCGCCTCGCAATGACAAAAGAAAGATTTATTCTTATCTAGCATCCTGCCTGTTCCCTATTCCCAAAATAAGAGAGTTTCCAAATAAACTCCCACTGCTTCTTTCATATTTTCTCTAACCTCTTCTAAAGAATCACCTTGAGTCTGACAGCCTGGAAGTTCTGGACAATAAGCATAATATCCATCTTCATCTTTTTCGATAAGAATATTGACGAGTTGCAGCATAAGTTTTAGTTAGCAAATTACTTACTCCATTATAGAGCCCCCATCGCCCCTCGAATCGTTTATAATGACGATTAAAACCAAAAATACAGACAAAATCAATGCTTGCTAGTTACGAGATAAGGACGAGAGCTTGAAAGCCACGTCTCTTTAGAGCGTGGATGAAAAGCGAACGGCGACTTCAGTCGCCCGTAAAAAAAAGTAAAAAAGGTTGTCATTTCTCAACTTTTAGTGTTAGGATAACATCGTAACATCAACTACCCTGGGGCGCAGGGAAAGTAACATCTCTGGAGAGACTGGTCTCTGCTTGAATGAAGAAACTCAGGCAAGTAAGCCGACTCGAAGAAAGAGAAAGTCTAAATAGTGATATTTGGAATCCCCGTGTCTTTAGACCGGGGAGAACGTCAAATAGATCGGGCACTAGAGCTGGCAATTTATGAAATAATCGAAGACGACGGAACCTACTGGGGGGAAATCCCAGGACTCCAGGCAGTATGGGCAAACCATAAAACCCTAGAAGGTTGCCGCCGCGAATTGCGAGAGGCCCTCAGCGATTGGATCGCCCTGCGGTTGCGTTTGGGACTGGAAATTCCGATCGTCGGAGGTATTGACCTTAACCAGATTGCGGAGGAGGTTTAAAAATGTCGCGATTAACTCCTGTCTCTTGGGGCGATCTGGTCAAACGCCTCCGCGAACTCGGCTTTGAAGGGCCTTACACTGGTGGCCGGCATCCTCAGATGCGTCGTGGAGATATTACCGTTATTATACAAATCCACATGAAAGCGATATCGGTGTCGGCCTATTACAACGCTTGTTGCGACAAGCAGGCATTTCTCGCGACGAGTGGTTGGGAGAGTGAGAAAAAGCTTAGGGGGCAAAGCATTCGGACATCAAATTTTATGATTTTTAAACACATTTACCGCCCGAATGCTGTTGCCCCTACAGTTTTTATTTTGTTTTGAGAATTGAAATCCAGAAGGCCACTCCTACTTTCTCCTTTTGCTATCCTAAAAACAAGTCTAGCAAATCACAACCCAACCCATGCACAAAATTTTAACCGGTCCCTTGCAGGTAGAAAACCTGACAGTAACCATCGCCGACTTGCCGCCCCACCTGGAAAATACTAAACTGGTACAACTTAGCGACTTCCACTACGACGGTAAAGGATTATCGGAGGAATTGTTACGAGAAGCGATCGCTACTACCAACGCCGCTAAACCAGATTTAATCCTCCTCACTGGCGACTACGTTACGGACGACCCTTCCCCCATCGGCGAATTAACTTCGCGACTCAAACATCTCGACAGTCGCGCCGGCATCTACGCCGTCGTCGGCAACCACGATAACTATTTCCCAGGGTCAAAGGAAAAAGTTATTGATGCCCTCAGCGCCATCGGCGTTCGGGTTCTCTATAACGAAATCGTTTATCCTTTGGGAGAGGAACTGGCGGTGGTGGGGTTCGCAGATTTTTGGTCGGGAGATTTCCAACCGGAGATAATGACGGCGATCGCCCCCGAGATTCCCCGTATCGTCTTGTCTCACAACCCCGACACTGCCGAAGTCTTGCAAAAGTGGCGGGTTGACTTGCAGTTATCCGGTCACACCCACGGCGGACAAATAGATATTCCCCGCCTCGGACCCTTGCCCCAGTATATCAAACCGATTCGCAGTATGGTTCCTAGTTTTTTACGCCCGGTTGTTCCTTTTATGGCAGATTGTTATAAAGTGGTAAGACATTGGGAATGGGCGAAAGGAACTCACAGAGTAGGTAATAACTATTTATACGTTAATCGCGGTCTGGGAACTTATTTACCTGGACGATTATTCTGTCCGCCAGAAGTAACGGTAATTACGTTGAGCAGTTAATAATTAATTAGCAGCGGATGTTGAAGGGACGAGTGCGGATGGGTTGTTGGTGGGTGAAATAGATTAATTGGTTGTTTTTGTCAATCCTGTATGCTTTGCCTCGGCCCCGCGTTAAGTGTTCTGTTGCGGTATTTGCTGGAGGTTTTGAGGAGCGATCGCCACCTCGAAAAAAGGCCCAATAATTCCCAAAAAAAAACCCAAAAAAAAATTTCCAAAAACCCCCACAATTTGACAAATTCGTGTTAAGCTAAGGATAATGGAAAAGGTGGGCGTCGATAGGGTACGATGGCCCATTTTTCATTTTTTAAGATGCAACTAACAACCTCGCCAATATGCCGATAAAACTGGATTTGTTACCAAAGAGTTTGCCCCAAGAAGGTGCAGTCAGCATCGAATTAGTAGAAGGCGTACCAATATTTCGGGCGTCTGAGGTGGTGCAGCAGCGCATAGAAAGTTTATTAACTAAACTCCAAGAAAATCGATTGAGTTTGGAGGAAGAAAAAGAGTTAGATAACTACGAGGAATTAGACGATTATCTAAGTTTGGTAAACCGAACGGTAATCAAAAGTTCGTAGTAATCGCTTTAGCGATTTAACTTTTTTATCGCTAAAGCGAT
>CAZUCT010000332.1:0-6914 GCA_964619285.1 uncultured bacterium
CCTCCACCAAAGATGCAAACGGAATCTGCAATTTAACTGTTGTTTGGGTCATGGTGTTCTATTTAGTGGTATGGGATTCTATTATATTGCAAATCTAGGCTGCATCAACTCCAGCAGAAATATTCATCGCACGTCAAACACCACAATCTCTCTGTTGTCATTGCGAGGCGGCAGGAAAACGACTTAAACTCTTGGAAAACAAGTTAAATCAGCCGAAGCAATCTCTATACCTATTTTTTGGGCGCATAAAGATTGCCACGGGGGGGCGTTAACGCTCAAACTCATACTTTAAACGTGGTGCGACCCCCCCCTCGCAATGACAGCTTGCGAAAAACCCGGTTTCTTAAATCTCTCAAAAAACTAAGATTGCACGGAATTTATCAACAAAAATATAATTTGTATTACTGCCTACCGCAACGCGGATGCATTACTCTACTGTTGGGCTCGACATTATCTATTAACCATTGATTCCGATCGCGATCGAAAACTAGATTAAAAATTAAGCTTTCACAAGAAGTCCGACCATCTCTCATAGAATATTTCAACCAAATTTTAATCTTTGCCTCCCTGTTACCTTTGACGAAAGTGTAAGAGTTATAAACTTGGGCTTTTTTTACAGAGTTCCACCAACTGTCCTTATTGCTATTAATTTTATTGGCTTCTCGTTGCCTCCAATCATCGCTGAGTAATTGTATTGCCGATTTTCTGTTGGTTGTTGCTAACTGATAATATCGAGTGATGGTTTTTGTAGGATCTGAGTTTCTCGCTGTAGTTTGACTTGAGGACGAGCGAGTATTACGAGAAGATGAAGGTTTAACGATGGTTTTTTGGGGCTGGGAGTTTTGTGTTGCAGTTTGATTTGAGGGCGATCGAGTTTTGTTAGAAGGTGAACTAGAATTAGGCTTTGTTGATACGAGTAACATAATAATAATTGCACCAACAATAACGCTAGCAAGAGAAACCCAATCTTGCCAATATCCTTCTTTTGTTTCGTTCATTATTTCCCCCCTGAATATTAGGAAAAGACTAAATTAGAGTGGCTTTTTCGGAGGCTTACCCGAACCAGAAGCCTTAGACTGATTAAATGAATTCGCAGCCTTTTCTGCCTCTTCTTTTCTCCGTTTTTGTTCTGCTTTCTGAGAGGTATTCCAAGCTTTTGTTAATTTCTTTTCAGCTTTCGTAGGACCAGTAATTGGCTCTGATTTTTGCGATCCTTGTTGCTGCTCTATAGGGCAAACAGGTTGTGCTTGTGAAGTGGAAACCTCATTAGAAGAAAAACCAGGCGCTAAACTAAAGACTTGTTGTCCAATTTGACCTATAGTGACAACCTTAGTAACAATATCGCCTAGCTTAACTCTTCTTTTATCGGCAATCTCAATTTGTTGCTTCAAAAAAACGATATAGCTTTCGCATTCTTCAATTTCATCTTTATAGGTCGATGAAAGTTGCTCAAACAAGGGTTCAAACTGGTTAAATTGTTCGTCACGCCAAGTTTCTTTAAGATTATTCCACTGAGTAGATACATGGCTCCATTCTTGCCATAGAGTTCGATAAAATTGGGTTAATTGACTTAGCAGGTTCTTAGCATCTTCTAAATCAAAGGAAGTTTGTTTTACCATGTTTTAATTTTGTGAATGAATTATTATTCTATAAAAATGAAGTTTAAGCCCTTGTTTGACGAGGGCTTAAATTCAATTTATGGAGATTTATATTACATACGGTTTAGACGATTAGCCAATTTTTGTTTTCTATCTTCATCAAGAGCAATTTGTCTCTTAAGAAAATCGATGTACTTCTCGCTTTCTTGTTCGGCAGAGTTATAAGTAGAGAGAAACTCTTCAAATATCGGTTCAAATTGATCGAATTGTTCATCATGCCATACCGATTGAAGATTGCTCCACTTATTTAACACTTGTGACCATTCATTACGAATAGCATCGTGAAACTCTTGAAGTTTTGCTAATAGAGCCTCTGCATCTTGAGCCTCAAATGTAGTTTGTGCCATGATTTGTTCTCCTTTTTCTAATAGTTTTTTTCAAATTCTTTCACAATTTCATCAAAATCTCTGAGCCATTTTAAAGCATCTTCACCAGCCTCTAAAGCTCTTTCTACCCTGTCTTTAGTTTCTTCAAACTCCTTAGTAAACTGGTCTTTACTTTCTCCTTCCCAAGACTGCTCGCACTTTTTCCAAGCTGCCTCAACAGCTTGAAATTTATCAATTGTTAAATCTTGGAAAGTGGACAAAACTTGAATGAATTCGGCTAATTCTTGTTCGTCAACATCAATATCCCTTGACATGATTTTACCTCCTTGTTAAATAGAACGTTTGAGAAATTGTCGCACATAACCGTCAATTTCTTCTTTTGTTGGAACAGCATAAGGCTTAAATTTTTCCAACCCTGCGGTAGCAGAACCATCGCGGAAATAAGCCCTTAATCGCGGTAAATTTTGAGCATAAACTTCTCCTAATAATAATCGAGAGTTTTCTGCTGGCATTGTTAAACCAACACGCAAGTCAAAATGGGCTAATTTAGGGGGGCGCTCTTTCTCTGTAGTAAGCTTTGAAAATCCTTTCATATCTTCTAGCCAAAGAATAGTGTGAATACCTAATTCAGGCCCCTTATCAATGAGTTTAAAAAGTTTTTCTGCATCTTCCGAAGGTTCTTCATCGCGGCGACCCATAATAGGACGTAAATTTTGCGCTCGATTTAATCCTCCTACAGCATAGACAAAAAATAAAGATTGCCCTAATTCATCTGGATTTAGCTCTGGTTTCTCATCTCTCAATTTTAAACGTCTTTCCAATTCTTGATAAGTTTGTGCTAATAAATTTTCAGCTTTGTCAATATCCTTATCTGGTTCTGCAAAACGCTTGGCGAGTAATATGGGAAAGTAAGAACTAAAAGCATTCCTAAAATTTATTGTCATTTTGGTCCAGTGATTATCTTCATCGGGAATCGATAGATCGACAATTCTAAATTGAGCTTTGTATCGTTGATAGCAATGAATTAAACTAATCAGAATACCGCCAATAATTCCAAAAATAATCTCTTCTGACGAACCAACTAAAATCATATTAGTACGAGGGTGGCGACGGAAAATGGCCTTAGTGTGATTGCCAATTCGCATCGCTTCCCCTAACCAAGCAACTCCGGGAGTTTCTTGTACTATCCAGTCTGGTTCTTTAATAATCTGTTTATTTAATTCTCTTAGAGAGAGCCATTTAGTCATGGCTGATAATTGAGCCAGTTGACGGTTATGACTTAGTTTAGTGGGTCGCGAACCATAAAAAGTAATCAATGGTTCAGACCGTTGATAATTTTTTTGCTTTACGATTGACTTAATATTAAGTAGAGCGTTGTATCTTTCTTTCGCCGAAATATCAGCAACTTGACCTATTTCATTTCGGTCTTTCTTGCCATAATCCCTATTATAAATGACCTTACCAGGTTTATCAAGTAAATCCACTGCATCAATATTACCCTCAGCCAAGGCAGAACTGGCGGTACTTTTATCCATTTGCTGTACCATTCGCAGGTCAACTTGTCGATAAATTACTCGGCTCATATTCGCTACATTAGGAGACTGAGAAGCAATTAATAAATGAATCCCATATGCACGACCTTGCCGAGCTATATTCTCCATTATTTGATTGAGATTTTTGGTAATACTGTCATTTTCTTGAAACATATATTGAAACTCGTCAATGACCGCTAAAATGCGGGGCATTTTTTCTCCAGTTTTATCTCGATAATCTTGCAGTTTGCTTAAATTGCCTGCTGATTTAAACTTGATGCTACGTTCTTCTATTTGCTTGTTGACATATTCTAGAACGCTCAAACCAAATTCGCGATCGCTCTCTATAGAAACAACTTTTGCATGAGGTAAAGCATTATCTTCATTTAGTTCTTCAGAATTATTTTCTCCTTTTTCTGGATCTACATACATTTGAAACTCTACTCCTTCTTTAAAATCCAGTAAGCACAATTCCAATTCATCAGGAGAATATCTCATCGCTAACCCGATGATAATTGCATGAAGAGTGTAACTTTTCCCCGAACCTGTTTTTCCAGCTAATAAACCATGACTTGCAAGTTGTTTATCTTCATTTTCACCCAACCAAAAATCAAGTTTATCCATAGCTCCCATTAAGCCAATGGGTGCCCTTATTTCTTTACGACTATCACTAGACCATTCCTGTTCTGGATAAAGCTCGGAAAAGGGAATAGTGTCAACTTGAAACTCTTTTGTGGCTTTAGTAATCGCTTCTATAATTTTATTAAATTTATGGCTATCTGGAGGTCGATCCAGCGCCACTTTAAAAACTAAATCATTTGGCAGTTTTAACTCAAATAAAGATTGACTTGCATTTTGAGAAACGCGAAAATCTTTTTGTTTGACAGCAGCTACTTCGTCGGGATGAATATCTAAACAAGTTAATTCTATTTCATTTCTGCTGCTAATAGAACGAACCTTAACTACAATTTTATCGTCAATATCGACAGCTTCTTCCGGTCTTTCTATCCTTCCTTTAACTAATTTATTTGTAGGCACAAATCCTTGAACGTTGGGCAAAAATTCTACATAAGCCCCCCCAGATGTTAAACTGGCAACATACCCAAGATAAACACTACCTAGTTGCGGTCTGGCTCCTACGTTTAGACCAAAAGTAGGGCGTATTACAGTGCAAAAGTCATCAAAAATTCTATAATCAAAATTATTGGGTTTTTCTAAACTTTCGTCAACGTGCAAAATTGCATAAACGCCGGCCCTAGAACCATTCAGCAAGATACTTTTAAGGTCTTCCCAAGAATTGTTATCAAAACCGCTAGGAAAATCGGCAATAAATAAATAACGATAAGCTTCTGCTACAGATTTAGCCGCAATATTATAATTTTCTATGCTTTCATAATTTCGACCCAAATAGTTTTGAAGCACTTGCTCGATGTGTTCGGTCAATTTCCGTAATTGCTCTCGAATATCATCGCTGCGAGTATAGGTTTTTTGACCTGCAATAAATTTATGTAAATTCTTGAAAGGAAAATTATTTCCCATACCCACAGGGTCAATGAATACTCCTTTTACTTTTCTGACTGGGAAGGTACTAACGACTCGCAAGGCAATAGATTCTATGGCTGACAGTGCGGTTTGCCTGGACTCGGCATCGCTACTAAAAATTGCAATATGTCCAGATTTAAAATTAGGGAAGCGATCGGAAAAATCGCGAATTGGGACTAGGGCTGGCACTCTAGCAGATGGCCCAACTTGTTCGAGTAAAAACTCCCCAATGCGTAAAATACCTGGCCCAAGACCGCTACTTTGGGGTTTGTAACTATTGCTCTTCTCTAAAGGTGTCCAGCACGGATCGTCCCAAGGAAGCGTTAATAAGCGATCGGTGTCAATTTCACTTCTTAATTGAGTTATTTTCTGTTGTTGCTGTTGCCACTCTTTTTGAAATAAATTATTCCGATCGCTCGCTATTTGCCTGGCTAGTTTAGTATTTTCGTGAATTAGTGAAATGTTAAACAATCCTTCATTTTGCCATCGTTCATTTTTCTGGTCAAGTTCAATCTTAGTAGCTTTAATTTCACCCTCTAAACGTTTTTTTTCTTGAGGTATTTGATTTTGTAATTCTGATTTTTCGAGTAATTTTTCTTGCTTTCGTCTCAGGAGTTGTTCGATTTCTTGTAATACTTGTAACAGAGTTTTCATCTTGAATGCCCCACGAGTCGTTAGATTAATCCTTATCCTTGGGAAGATAAAATGAAATATAGACTAAAAAGCCAGCAATTACGATTAAAGTGACCGCCAAGCTTCGCGAAAACATGGACGCTAAAACTCCTGTCACAACTGTAGCAACAACATACAACATTTTTCTGGTCTTGAGTTCTTCTAATTCATAATCTATCTTATTTAACGCCTCAGTTGCTTCCATTTGTTGTTTTTGCAATTTTTCCAAGAGAAGTTTCCCATTTTTTTCTATAGATTCTAAAGTACGTTCTTTTATATTTTTCAGTTGTTTACAGTTATCTAAGAGACTGCAAGCATTACTTAAAGCCGTATTTACACGCTCGCGATCTGTATGTTTATCATTAATCTTTTGAGCTATTGGCAAACCTGAAATACCATTAATTCCAAAATTTCTTGCTAATTCATCCGCTTTTTGTAGCTGAGATTCGTGCCAAGACAATTCTTTTTCAACACTTAGCACCTGTTTGTGCTGGGTGTCGATGGTCTGAAGTGCCTGGTAATAGTCTTGAAGCAGATTTCTATCTAAGCTTTCTTGGGGATATGGCTTCATAGCTCTACTCTATTGAATAGAAAAATCAATGGACCTATCTACTGATGGACTTCTCTATCATAATCCGATCGCCCCAATACCCACAAGTCGGAAAAAAGCGGAAAAAGACGGCAATTTTCCTAAACAGTTGTCACAAAGACGGATAATGGCGGATAATAGCGGATGAGTACATTTTTCGGAGGAACCGTCGCCAAGATGGACTGGCAAGGAGTGGTAAAGTCGATTGATGAGTTGGTCTTCCAGCAAACCGGGAAGCATCTCGATACTCTACAACGAGCAATTTTGAAGGGTGTCCTCAATGGTCGGAAGTACGCAGACATCGCAGAAAAATACAATTGCACCACCGGCCATGCTAAAGATAAAGGATACGAACTCTGGCAAGTTTTATCGGATATTTTAGGAGAAGAATTAAATAAGTCGAACTTTTGCGCTACGGTAGAACGTTTGGGATTTGCCAATTATCAGTCTCCTTTAATAGGAAATCATGTTCGTGTTGATAGTATTAATCTGTGTAATAACTCCGAAACTTCAGAATTAGACAAACAAGATGTTGTAAACACGCGATCGCATCCCCAAAACGCTCAAACTCCCAACGCCACGGCGGAGGATGTAT
>CAZUCT010000333.1:0-6887 GCA_964619285.1 uncultured bacterium
CGCTGAAGCGATTACTACTAACTATCGCTAAAGCGATTACTACTAACTATCGCTGGGGGGTCTTTAAGATTAATAGCCGCTTTTTATTAACACAAATTGCGTTAAAAGTCAAGGCTTTTTTCCAGAAAATTTATTAAACTGGTAGGGGCCCAAAAGTTAGGGTCCCGAGCAGCGTGGCCTTATAAGCAAAATTAACAACTCTCATCCACAAGTCAATCGAAGTAAGCTTTAGACTAAGAAGGAGCCAGTGCCATCAACACCAACCCTTAGTCCCACCTCATGTTAATATCCCTGCAAATAGAAAACTTCGCCCTCATCGATCGCCTCAACCTAGAATTCGGCCCGGGTTTAAACGTATTCACCGGAGAAACAGGTGCGGGCAAATCAATAATCCTCGATGCCCTCGATATTGCTCTGGGAGGCCGAGTCGATAAAAGGGCTATTAGAACCGGCAGCAACAAAGCCCTCCTCGAAGCCACCTTTCAACTAGGCCCCGACTTAGCAACTTGGCTGGAAAGTCAAGAAATAGAATTAGTGGATGAATCTCTAGCAATCTGCAGTCGCGAAATATCCGTCCCCCAAAAAGCCATGCGCAGTCGTTCCCGCGTCAACGGTATCCTCGTCAACCGGAAGCTAATGCAGGAATTGCGCGATCGCCTCGTTGAAATCACCGCCCAAGGCCAAACCGTCCAGATGGGACTCGCCAACCTCCAAAGAGAATGGCTGGACTTGTACGGCCCCCCAGCCCTGGCCCCAACCAGAGCAGCAGTGGTAGCAGCATATAGCGTCGCCTTAAAAGCCAAAACCACCCTCGAAAACCGCCGCAAGTACGAAAAAGAGCGCCTCCAACGACTAGACTTGCTCGAATATCAAGTTAAAGAACTAGAAGCAGCCAACCTCAACGATGCCCAAGAACTAGAAACCCTAAAACAAGAAAGCCAGCGCCTCTCTCATGTGGTGGAACTCCAACAGCAGAGTTACCAGGTTTATCAATACCTTTATCAAGATGATAGCCAAGCTCCCGCAGTAGCAGATTTATTGGGAAAAGTAGAGGCAACTTTAACAAATATGGTGGAGTTCGACTCCAAATTAAAACCCGTATTAGAAATGGTTAGCGACGCCTTAGCTCAAGTGGTGGAAGCTAGTAGAGAAATTAGCAGTTATGGAGAGCAGTTAGAAGCGGATCCCCAAAGATTGCAAGAAGTAGAAGAGCGTATTAGCGAGCTCAAACAAATATGTCGCAAATACGGGCCTCCTTTGGCCGAGGCGATCGCTTATTATGACAGCATACAGGCAGAACTTAAAGAATTAAAAGACGGAGGCGAGTCTCTCGAAGTTTTAGAGTCGGCTTACGAAGCGGCCCAAGCCAAATTAAAAGAAAAATGTAGCGAGCTTACCTTGCAGCGTCGCCAGGCAGCTGTTAAATTAGAGACTAATCTGGTCGAGGAATTAAAACCATTAGCAATGGAAAAAGTCAAATTTCAAGTCCAGATCGAACCTACTGCCCCAACGGCTACCGGTGCAGACCAAATAACCTTTTGTTTTAGTCCCAATCCGGGAGAACCCCCCCAACCTCTGGGGGCGATCGCTTCTGGAGGAGAAATGAGTCGGTTTTTATTGGCTCTGAAGGCTTGTTTTTCTCAGATAGATAAAGCAGGTACTCTGGTATTTGATGAAATAGATGTGGGGGTGTCTGGGAGAGTAGCCGGGGCGATCGCTGATAAACTGTATTTGTTAGGTCGCAAGCATCAGGTCTTGTGCGTCACCCACCAACCTTTGGTAGCGGCAATGGCCGACCGTCATTTTCGCGTTGACAAACAAGTTATTGGCTCAAATTCTGTCCAAAATGGCAAAAAAACCGAGCCAAAATCTCCAAATTCTCCCAATTCTCAAACAAAAGAATTAAACGGAGTCTCCTGGGAGTCTATCATTGACAATGAGTCAGAAGTGCGGACGGTGGTACGGGTGAAAGTGTTGGCAGAAGGACAGCGTTTGGAAGAGTTGGCCCAGTTGGCCAGCGGTAAATCGGCTAGAGAGGGCCTTGCTTTTGCCGAATCTTTATTAGTTGAAGCCGCCACTCGCAGGGATGCTGCTGCCAAAGCTCAACCTGGGGCAGGAAGAGGGGGTAAGATAGAGAAGGAGAAACGAGCCAAACCCAAAACCTAAAAAGATTTTGCCCTACTAGATTTAAAAATGGCCTAGCCCAAAAGTTATAACAATCCGTCATCGATTTAACATCAAAAAAAATTCTCAAAAAACCAGGGCAAAATTAACTAAAAATTAAGCGATTAGAATTGAAAAGCAAACCGAAGATTAAGCTAAAGTTAACATTATTGCTAGAAACGATGACAGATAGACCTCCAACGAGGAATCTAACATAAATTCTAGTTAATAATCTAGTTAAGAATTGAAAATTCAAGGTTAAACCGAAAAAAAAAATCAAAAAAAATCCAACGATAGTAATTTGTGATTAAACTCAGGCTTTTTAGCTGCAGGAAAATTTTTTTCGTGTTATCATTCTGTCTAATTAGTTATTAAAGATATTTGGGAGTTAGAACCATACCAAAAGGGTCCGATCGTACTCCATAATCGAGAAAAAAATCAAAAATTAATCTTTGGGAAAACTAAAGTAAGGGTTGGGGAGGCCTTTGAGGCGGTAACAGTGGTAACAGTGGTAACAGTGGTAGTTTAGAGGTGATTGGTTTAGAGATTATACCCTCGAATGCCAAAGATAGCAGCAACCTAAAAGTAAAACTAATCAAACAACGCCAACCCCCGGTATCTCGAAGAGACTAATCATAAATAAAGCAATTTATAAAATTTTATGACATCTGCATCTTCTAATAACACTACTATGGACAATTATGCTGCTGTGACTGTTGATGTTGTGGCTGAGGAAGAAACTGGTAAAGGGTATAACCCTACAGGTACATACCCAGTCAAATCAGAAAATGGCAGTCAAAACGGACGTCATTCAACAACTAATTCCAATGGTGCTACTGGTGCTACTCAAAATAACAATGACCAAAATACCAATACTAAAAATAATGGCAGTAGCCCTGGTGGCGGGTTGGTCCACGCGGGACAAAGTTTCTCAAATTTTCTGGCCCCTTTAACTAAAGACACCTTTGTAGGAGTAGTTAAAGACGTTGAAGATAAACTCAAAACCGTAAATCAAACCCTAACGATGCTGGACAATATCTTGGACAGCCAAGGGTTTGATGCCATCCTCGATGAAATGTTGCGATCGATAACCCTGAAAACAGGGGAACTATTGAACGCAGACCGTACCACAATTTGGCTCTTAGATGAAGAAAGAGATCAAATCTGGTCAATAGTCGCTAAAGGAGAGGATGGCAAACCTTTAGAATTGAGACTTCCTAAAGGTGCGGGTATCTCAGGAGAATGTGCCACGGAAAAGAAAGTAATAAATATTCCTTTCGACTTTTACGACGATCCCCGTTCCCATGCAGCTAAAGAATTTGACAAAAAGAACCATTACCGCACCTACACCATGTTGGTAATGCCCCTGGAAAATGAAGAAACAGGGGAACTGGTGGCAGTAGTTCAGTTAATAAACAAGTTAAAGCCAGAACACAAACAAGGGGAAACTCTAGAAGAACAAATAGATAAGGGGGGATTTACAGGGGAAGACGAACAAGTATTTCGCGAATTTGCCCCTTCAATCAGATTAATCCTTGAGTCTTCTAAATCATTCTATGCAGCAACCCAAAGACAAAGGGCAGCCGCAGCATTAATGAACGCCGTCAGCTCTTTGAGTAAGAGCAGTTTAGACTTAGAGGATACTCTGAAAAACGTCATGGATCAGGCCAAGGAACTGATGGACGCCGACCGGAGTACCTTGTGGCTCATCGATAAAGACAAAAACGAGCTTTGGACGAAAATTCCAATTAACGATAAGTTAACTGAAATACGCATTCCTAGAACTGCTGGTTTTGCAGGAATGGTGGCCGAGTCGGGAGAACCCCTGTTGATTCCCTTTGATGTATATGATGACGAAAGGTCAGAGAAAGCAAAAGAAACAGACCAAAAAACTGGTTATCGTACTTGCAGTATGCTCTGTATGCCGGTTTTTAACGCCGATGAGGAGTTAATCGGCGTTACTCAGTTAATTAATAAGAAAAAACCTGGCGATCTACCCGAGTACAACGCCGCTGATTGGCCAGAAGCTCCTGACAAATGGAAGGCCAGTTTCAATCGCAACGATTTGGAATTTATGAAGGCTTTTAACATTCAAGCAGGAGTGGCCTTACAAAACGCCAAGTTGTTCGATACGGTCAAGCAAGAACAGCAAAGACAAAAAGATATCTTGCGAAGTCTGAGTAACGGGGTCATCTCTACCGACAGGCAAGGCAAGGTTATTGCGAGCAACGATCGAGCTAAACTATTGCTGGGCATTGAGGAGTCGGAAATCTTAGAAGGCAAACCTCTGGGGAAATTAATCAAAATCAAAGAAGGGGATTTTGCCAAATGGTTCGGTGCGGCCATACACCCGAACGATGATAAAGACCGCCAGCAGTATTACCCAGACCAAACTTTGGTTCCAGATTCCCAGAAAGAACCCCAAAGCATCAACTTGTCAATTAACTCGATGGCAGATGTGGTAGATCCGACTAAGGTTAACGGGGCTCTGGTGGTGATGGAAGACATCAGCGGTGAAAAACAGGTCAAAAATCTGATGTACCGTTATATGACTCCAGAAGTTGCCGAACAATTGTTGGCAAGCGGGGATACCGGTTTGGGTGGCAAGCGCAAGCACGTCTCGGTTCTGTTCAGCGATATTCGCAGCTATACAAGTTTGACAGAAAAGCTGACCGCTGAAGATGTGGTGGCAATGCTCAACGGCTATTTTGAAGAGATGGTAGATGCCGTGTTTAAATACGGCGGCACTCTGGATAAATACATCGGCGACGCTTTGATGGCGGTATTTGGTTCTCCGGCCCCCCTGAAGGATCATCCGTGGTGCGCCATGCAAAGTGCTGTAGAAATGCGCCAGCGCTTGGCAGTTTTTAACGAAGAACGAGTTGCCGCAGAAAAATTGCCCATCAGTATTGGTATTGGCATCCATTCCGATGAGGTCGTAAGTGGTAATATAGGGTCTAGTAAGCGCATGGAGCTGACTTCTATTGGGGATGGGGTTAACCTCGCCTCTCGCCTAGAAGGGACCAGCAAGCAATATGGCACGGATATTGTCATCAGCGAAAGTACTTATAGCCCTTATAAAGATCGTCTCTGGGTAAGGGAATTGGACTTGATTACCGTTAAAGGAAAAAGCCAACCGGTCAGAATTTACGAGCTGGTGGGGATTCGTAAGGGCCCAATTCGTCAACGTCTGACTAAGAAACAGCAGCATATTATCGAACACTATCACAAGGGACGGGAGTATTATCTCAAGCCTTCAAAAGAAAAGTTGAAAGCTGATGCTTTAAGGGAATGTTTTGAACTGGCAGAAAGAGAGTTTAGAGAAGTTCTGAAAGTAGAGCCAGAAAACAAGGCAGCTAAATTACACATCGGTCGGTGTCAGCTGTTCCAACAAGATCTACCCGGTGAAAAGTGGGACGGAGTTTGGAAGCTGACAGAAAAATAAATTTTTCTGCAATCAAGAACGCTATTTTACGGTTTAAGGTATCAAATATCAAATATCAAAAATTAAAATTCGCTAGTTATGAATGATTCTTTCAATTCTTACTACTCAGATTTAGAGTGGGTAGATCGGGTTCACCAACTTTTAATCGAGATCGCTAAGGCATCTCTTTCAGATAAGCCACAATTGCCAGAAAATATTCCTGGAAGGGCGATTCCTCTGGCAAAAGAGGCCAAACATATTCAGGAAAGGACAGACAGTCAGCCTTCGCAAAATTCTTACTGGCAGCGCCAAGAAAGCGAATGGGTAGAGCAAGTTCGCCAAATATTGCTGGAGTTATCTCGGGTGTCTTTGTCGGATATCCCAAGACTGCCAGCAAGTCTGGGTCAAGAGGCTCTAATGTTGGCGCAAACAGCACAGGACATTAAAAACACGGCGGCACAAAAAAGTTGGTAGTTTTTGGTAGTTCGTCGGTTGGTTGTGTGTCTATTGTTACTGTATTTAGGATTTCTCGTTATTTTTGGCATGGAATCAGATAGTCAGCCTGCTAGTTATTTCCAATTTTTCAGCAAAAAAAGGAAAAAATCTCCGATAAATGTCGCGAATGTTGTGGGAGGGGCGATCGCTGTTTTGACTTTGGTTTTGCCTCTGTTGGCCATCGCTCGCTACTCTCCAAGCCAAGTCAATCTTTGGCAACCCAAAAATTACACTTTGCCGAGATAGATTGTCAGTAGAACAGGCATCCTGCCTGTTATCCATAGATTGTCCGAAAAAGAAAAAGAAAAAAGAAAAAGAAAAAGAAAAAGAAAAAGTCTGTCGCTCGACTCTAAAAACTATTTTTGAGCTTGACTTTTGGTTAAATTTGTGACAATTTTAAGGAGAGGATTTTCCAGAGCCGAAGGTTGCAACTTTGCACCAGTAAATTCTGATGGGCAATCCTCGAAATAATTTAGCTAGGAGAATAATTTGTGGATTTATTAAGGATTCCAGCCCAGCCCAAACCGGGAATACTTAACGTCTTGATCGAAATCCCAGGGGGCAGTAAAAATAAATACGAGTTTGATAAAGATTTACAAGCTTTTGCTCTGGATCGGGTTCTTTATTCGTCGGTTCAGTACCCTTACGATTACGGCTTTGTTCCCAATACCCTCGCCGATGATGGGGATCCTCTCGATGGGATGGTATTAATTGACCAACCTACTTTTCCTGGATGCGTAATCCCTGCCCGTCCCATCGGAATGTTAGAAATGATTGATGGGGGCGATCGCGACGAGAAAATTCT
>CAZUCT010000334.1:0-6862 GCA_964619285.1 uncultured bacterium
CATCACCTCCCACGGCTGATTATAAACTACTAGATTAAAATTTTCAAGAATTGCCTTCTTCTTCTCCATTATTGCCGGAAATTGCCAGGGATATTAATACTAGCAATTAGCTCCCAACTATGCCTTGGAATAGGGATGCTTTTACTACTTCTTTACCACGGGAGCATCTCAGTTTTGCACATTTATTTTCTCATGACTCACACTCATGACGAGTGACTCACACTCAAAAAACCGCTTTTTCTTTGAGTATGAGTATGAGTATGAGTAAGAGTATGAAATTATCGAGGGTAAAATTACAAATATGAGATGCTCCCTTTACCACTACGCAATTTTTAACTTTTGTGTTTAATAGGAGTCAAAGTTGCACTCTTGAAAGAGTAAGGTGCGCGTTGCGCACCCTACTAGAGCAACACAGCTAAAATGGTGGGTAGCTCATACTCATGACTCACACTCATACTCTTACTCAAAAAGAGAGTTTTCTTTGAGTACTTGTCACTCGTTAAGAGTATGAGTATGAAGGAAAAATACCCACCATTTTAGCTGTGCCGCGCTACTAGGAAGAGTAAAATACCAGTACCAGTATTGCTGGTACCGCTAATTTTGTCTGTTTGCCAGACTACAATAAATTAATTTTAAAAACTTTCAAGCTTTGATTTGTCCTTCTCCTTGATGAACGGTTTTGACCCATTTTAGTCGTTTCGGTCGGAGCGAAATCCGTGCTGTGGTACTAGCCATCACCAGCAGCCAATGATACATATAAGCAGTCCCCAAAACGCTCTGTAAAGCAGTAGCGAACGGAGAAGTTGTCGAAGAAATATCTCCTGCCTGCAAACTCTTTTCAGATTTGCGGGTCCGCAAAATACCCACAAACATTCCCAGTAAAGACAGACTAATACTGAGAAAAGTCAGGGGAGTAGTGATGGGCAAGCGGCGCAGGGCGATCGCCATCAAGCAATCTGGAACTGCAGCAGTCGGTAAAATATATTGGGTAACAAAAAACCCAAATAAATCCCAAGTTTTACCCCAACCCATGCGGTTGCGCAAAATCGGTTGCCAATAATCTAAATAGCGCTGATATCCACCCTCCGCCCATCGCGATCGCTGATTCCACAAAGCAACGAAGTTAGTTACTCCTTCTTCTTTTACTGGGGGTTCTCTCAGAAAATCGAGCTCCCAGTCGTGCAAGTGGAGGCGTATGGTTAAATCCAGGTCATCTGTAATCGTTTGCTCGTTCCAACCGCCACAATTTTCCAAAGCAGCGCGGCGGACAAATTGACCGTTACCCCGCAATTCCCCAATGCCACCTATAGCAATGCGTTGTTCTTGGAGAAAGCTGTCGAAGGCCATTTCTATTGATTGGCCCCTTGTCCAAAAATTCAAAGAAGCATTAGCGATCGCTTTTCGCACCTGCACCGCTCCCACCTCTGGACGTTTAAATCGAGGCAAAACCTTTTGGAGAAGTTCTGGACTTACCCTAGCATCGGCATCAAAAACCGCTAAAATTTCTCCTTTAGTTAGAGGCAAAACTTGATTTAAAGCTCCCGACTTACCGCCCGTGGCCTTTGGCCCCCGAGTAAATACTTTAACCTGCTCGTATTCTCGGGCTAATTCTGCCAATACCATCGGCGTATTATCGCTGCTATTATCATCTATTACCCAGAGTTCGTAGCGAGTATTGGGATAATCCAGATTGCAAATATCCTTCACCAAATTACCAATCACAGCCTCTTCATTTTTAGCCGCCACCAGCAAAGACACATAAGGCCAGTTCTCTCGATTTTCCTCAGACAAAGAGTCTGGCTCTTGTCTGGGGCGAGCGAAGGATATTCGCAGAGCTTGTATGGAGAGCAAACCCGTCAGGGCCAAAACCAACCAGGAACCCCAAGAAACTAGATTAAGGGCGATCGTGCCACCCCAAATAATCGTTAAAATCGCGGCGGCCTTGCCCCGGCGACCGTCGTAGATGTATGGTTCTGAGGTAGCTGTGGGCATTAAACTTTGTGAGTTTTCTAAATGAGTTTCTAGCTCTTCCCCATCTTGGTTTAGCTCCTTTGGATCGGGAATGTCATTATTTAGTCCGCTATCTAAATCGTTTTTTGGCCAAGAGCTCTCCGGCATAGCTAAAAATATTTAATTACCAATACTTTTGTACTTTTGACCGAGTATGCTTTTTTTATTTGGTCTTAAGGGTTTTTTGGACTTTTGCCCAAACTCTAAGAGCAAAATTTCTTTCTGCCTCGGTCAGCACCTTTTATGCTATCAAAGATTGTCCCAAAGTTCCTCTTTTGGGAATGGGGAATGGGCAATAGGGAATTGCTTTGGGAGCATCTTGCCCCTTAAAAATAGATAGCAAAACTGATTTTTTTACAAAACTGACTTGCTCCAGACTCATTTTTCCTCATCGCAGGCAAAAATATTAACTAAATTGATGGGAATTTCCAGGAGATATAGGGATGTCGTTAAATCAACTCAAACCTGCTGAAAAGGGCGAGATAGCTGTCTATGCCCCATATTATGCCGATAAAAGGCGTAAATATTTGGGCCATGCCATCAGCCTCTACAAGCAAAAAAACTTAGAAGGAGCCCGCCATGTAGAAGGAGGTCAAGATATTCCTTTTGTGGCGACTTGGAACGTCTGTATGCTTCCTTCAGACTTAACTCGTTGCCGAATGCAGTTTGATGACAACCCAGAACTAAGTTATGAGGTAATGCTCCCTACTTCTGAGTTTGTTGATTTCTTAATCGACCTATTACTTAATTACCATCGCACTCATACCATAGATTTTTCTAAGGCTTTTTATCGTAAGCTTCTTCGCTACGATTGATCGAATACAATCCGACTAATCAAGATAGGCCTCAGCTATGAGACGGTGGCCTGCTTTGTGGCCTAACAATTAGCTCGGAAGAACGCAATAACAGGAGTGAGGATGTGCCTAAATCTACCAAATATCTGCTCGTAGGCTCCACGGAGCCTTGTACTGGCAAATCGGGAATCGTCTTGGGCTTGGCCAAAAATTTACAAGAACGGGGAATCTCTATTGTCTTCGGAAAACCTTTGGGAAACTGTTTGCAGGAAGAAGCCAAATACTCTGGCGATGCGGATCTACACTTTATTAGCCAAAGTCTCAATTTATCTGGCCCTAATCTCAGACCAACTCTAGCGTTGCTTGATGAAAATTCTCTAATTAAGCGCTTGAAGGGAGAAGACAAAACAGATTATCGTCAGTCTTTAGCTCAATATCTCAAAATGGACAGCCCTGACTTAGTTGTTTTAGAAGGGCCGAGTACTCTTGATGAGGGGAAAATGTTCGATCTTTCTCTGCCTCAAATGGCCGAAGTTTTAGATGCTCGAGTGTTGTTGGTAGCTCGTCCCCATTCGAGTTTTTTCCTCGATAGCTTGTTGTCAGCTAAAGAACGTTTGGGCCAGAGATTGCTGGGCGTCGTCATTAACGATACTTCGTCAACAGATTATGAAACGGTCAGCGATCGCTACCAACCTTTTCTGGAGGCCAGCGGCCTGAGCGTTCTGGGAATATTGCCCAGAAGCGCTTTACTCCGTAGCGTCAGCGTCGATGAATTGGTAAAACAATTGCAAGCTGAGGTCTTATGTCGGAGCGATCGCTTGGATTTAATGGTGGAAACCTTGACAGTTGGCGCGATGAGCGTTAATGCGGCTATTAAATATTTCCGGAAAGGTACAAATATGGCCGTTATTACAGGGGGCGATCGCACGGACCTTCAATTAGCAGCTTTGGAAACTTCTACCCATTGCTTGATCCTGACCGGACAAATTCGCCCCGAGCCCTTGGTTATAAGCCGGGCTGAAGAATTGGAGATCCCCATTCTATCTGTTGCTTCCGATACTTTAACTACTGTGGAGATTGTTGACCAAACTTTTGGTAAAGTCCGCCTCCACGAACCTATTAAGGTCGAATGTATCACCCAACTCATGGCAGAACACTTTCATTTTGACTCGTTCCTCGGGCTGATGGGACGTTAAGGGGAAGACGCACCGGACGCGGTGACGCGGTGACGCGGTGACGCGGTGACTCCCCCTCTCCGTGTCTGGTGTGTCTGGTGTGTCTGGTGTGTCCTCTCCCTTGTCCCCCCCTCTCCCTTGTCCCCATCAGAAAATGCGCAAAACTGGATTTCTTTGCTAAAATTTTCATCGTCGTTCTATTAAACTAGGCAGGGTCTTTGAGTCAATCCATAGAAATACCTAAAGTAGATGAATTTTTACAAGAACTGGTGGCAATCCAACAAACCAGAGCCAAGAAGATCGCTCTATTGGGCTCTCGTCACATCCCCATTACCCACCAGAACTTAATTGAAATGTTAAGTTATGCCCTGGTTCTCGAATCTAATGAAATTATTACCTCGGGAGCTACTGGCACTAATTCGGCGGTTATTCGAGGAGCAATGCGGGCAGATGTCAATCATCTGACGGTAATTTTACCCCAAAGCCTCAAACGCCAACCCCGAGAATCTCGCAAGCAACTCGAACAGGTAATTCACTTAGTAGAAAATCCCAAAAACGATAATTTGTCTTTAGCTGAAGCCAGTTATCTCTGCAATCAGGAGATTGTTTCTCGCTGCCAGCAGTTGATTTGCTTTGCTTTTCACGAAAGCCATACTCTGTTGAAAACTTGCCACGATGCAGAAGAACAACGTAAAGTTGTGACTTTATTTTATTTGGATTAAGGAATTATGACCTTATTGGATTTACCGGTTTCGACTATTTTAATCGCTTGTATTGCAGTGGCAGCAATTCTTGTTTATGTCCCTTTTTTAGTGGTAGCTTATGCTCGGGTAAAAGTGGGTAATTATTTGGCATCGCCATAAATTGCATAAGTTCGATAAATTGCCCGATTATGCTAAAAGAGCGACTTGGGCCCGCCAAAATTCTTTTGAAACTTTTATGTTGTTTGCGGCGGCGGCTTTAACAGCTTATGTAACGGGGCAAAGTTCGGCACTGGTAGCTTATTTAGCGATCGCTAAAGTTGTGGCACGAGTTTTTTATTCGATTTTTTATATTCTCAATCTTCCTTTGGGGCGATCGCTCCATTTTGCTAAGGGCTCTGCTGCTACTTTTACTTTATTCCTTCTGAGCTTTTTAAGTCAAATAGCATAAATTGTTTTTTGGGAATGGAATGGGGAATGGGGAATTGCTTTTTTATTTTCTTTGATAACAATTCTCCCCCTAAATAACTGCTATCATCATATTTATCGACATTTATGGCTTCTACTTCATCTTTTGATATTGTCAGCGATTTTGACCGTCAAGAATTAGTTAACGCTATCGACCAAGCTCTGCGAGAAATTAAATCTCGCTACGATCTAAAAGACACTAATACTACTTTGGAATTAGGCGATACATCAATTACGGTCAATACGGATAGCGAATTTACTCTCGATGCTGTTATTACTATTCTCCAAACTAAAGCTGCCAAAAGGAATTTGTCTCTGAAAATATTCGACCCCGGAAAAGTAGAATCTGCTAGCGGCAACCGGGTGAGACAAGAAATCGAACTAAAAAAGGGAATTTCCCAGGAGCTAGGCAAGAAGATTTCTAAGTTAATTCGAGATGAATTTAAAAAAGTACAAGCTTCTATTCAAGGAGATTTAGTCCGAGTTTCCAGCAAGTCTAAGGATGACCTCCAACAGGTTATTCAAAGGTTAAAACAAGAAGATTTTCCCGCCCCTTTGCAATTTACTAATTATCGCTAAACTGGCTAATAGCTAATGGCTAATTGTTAATGGTTTTTTTCCATTAGCAATTAGCCATTAGCTGGGTTTTATTCTGGCATGGCAGCGTACCCTAATTAATCTTTTTTAACTTAAGACTTTTTTTGAGAGTAGAAGCTTGTTGCGCTAGCCGAATTAATTTGTAAGGTGAAGTTTTGCTGTTAACAGTCATTCGGGAAAGATGATATTTATTTTTCAAGCCATTGACATTAACCAGATTGTCATCGTATAAAAAGCCCGTTAAGTGGTATTTAGGCAAAAGCTTTTCTACAGTTTTGTTAATAGCTCCGTAAGGATAGGCTATATGAGCGGCTACGATTTTATTCCTGTCTAAATCGCTGGTGCATTTCCTCAAGGCAAACTTGGCTAAATAGAGTTCCAGTTCTAATTCTTTCTCATCGAGATTGGCTAGATTTTTATGAGAAAAACCATGAGATTGAATATCGTAAAAGCCTTTTTTGTATCCCTCTCTTAAATCGTTACAGCTAACATGGGATAAATCTTTGGCGTTATTATCAATTCCCATGGTCCAAGGATTGACAAATAAAACAAATTTGCCAGTTTCGCTATATTTTTCTTCGAGCTTTTCTAAAATTGGCAAGGCATTTTTATGAACTCCTTTATAGCCATCGTCAAATGTTAGTACAATTGGCTTTTGCCCCCAACGTTCGGGGGGTATGGGTTGAGATTGTTTTATAAAATAAACAAACAAATCTTGAGCGGAAAGAAACCAATAGTCTTCTCTAACTAAATAGTCTAAGAATTTCTCCAAATCTTGTTTGGTGTAGTCAATATTATAAGCAGGTCTTTGGGGTGGAATTTCTGTTTTATCTTGAAGGTCTATAATGTCATGGAAACCAAAGATGGGTATGGTAAGCGGACTAGATTTTACAGTTCCCCCAGTTAGTCCTAAACTGATGAGAAAGAGCGCTAATAAGTAACAACATTTGCTGAGGCCTTTGAGTTTCATTAAACCTATCTCCAATTTTTCAATTCTTAGGGCGAGCCCCAAGACAGCATGATGGATGATGGTATCACTATTTTGCTTAATTAACGCAGAAGTGGGAATGGGGAATGGGGAATGGGGAATGGGGAATGGGGAATGGGGAATGGGGAA
>CAZUCT010000335.1:0-1695 GCA_964619285.1 uncultured bacterium
ATCGCCGACTCCTCCGGTATCGCCGACTCCTCCGGTATCGCCGACTCCTCCGGTATCGCCGCCAGAGGTTCCCAACCCAGAGGAGTCGCCGCCAAAAGAGGAAAGCTTCTTTGAAAACCCGGCAATAGGGCAGGAACTTCTTAACTTTTTCACAATCTTGGAAAATCCAACGTCCGCATCGACAAACGCAAACCTCAGCGTTACCAGTAGCGAGACTGCAAGCGCTGAAACAAGCGCATCTATATTATCTGGAACTGAGATTTCTCGCGCTAATGTAAATACAGCATTGAAAGCGGGTAACATAGAACGAGCGACAATCTTAATAGACCGCTTATTTACCCAAGAGTTTCAGCAATACTTAACGCCAAGTACATCTCCAGAACTTGTATCTCTTGCCGAGCTACAAAAGCGATTGCAAGATATACAAAAAGCAACGGGCACTAAACCAGTAATTATCTATGCGTTAGCAAGAAACGAGCAATTAGATCTAATAATGATTCCCCCCGATGGGGAACTTATTTACCGGAGCGTGCCAGATGCACCTAGAGAAGCTCTTTTAACGGTAGCTAGAGACTTGCGCAACGAAATTACCAATCCTCTGAGACGCTCTTTCAGCACCTATTTGCCACCCGCCCAACAGCTATATCAGTGGACGATCGCCCCGCTGGCAGCAGATTTGCAACGACTGGAAATCGATACTTTGGTTTTTTCTCTCGACGGAGGATTGCGCTCTTTACCCGTAGCCGCCTTACACGACGGCCAACAGTTTTTAGTAGAAAACTATAGTATGTCGCTGATTCCCAGCGTCAATTTAGTTGATACTACCTACCAAAGTCTCAAAGATGCAAGAATTTTGGCGATGGGGGCATCTGAATTTGAAGAACTCGCGCCTTTACCTGCAGTGCCGGTGGAGGTAGCTACTATTACTTCTCAATGGGAGGGAGCAGCTTTCCTCAATAAGACTTTTACCCTCGATAATTTGAAACTGCAACGGGCTCAGTTCGCCTATCCAATTATTCACTTGGCAACTCATGGGGAGTTTCAACCGGGGGCGATCGATAATTCTTACATTCAATTGTGGAACGAGAAGCTACAGTTAAGCGATCTGCGACAGTTAGGATGGAACAATCCTGCAGTAGAGTTGTTGGTTTTGAGCGCTTGCCAAACTGCTTTGGGAGACGAACAAGCGGAGTTGGGGTTTGGCGGGTTGGCAGTCCAAGCAGGGGTTAAGTCCGCTGTAGCTAGTCTTTGGTATGTTAGCGATGAGGGAACTTTGGCCTTGATGAGTAGCTTTTACAGTTATTTGGAGAATGTTCCGATTAAAGCTGAGGCCTTGAGGCAGGCCCAGATCGCTATGCTTAAAGGAGAAGCTCGCATCGAGGATGGAGTTTTAATCTTTCCTGGAGAGCTTGGAAGAGTGCCCCTCCCACCAGAATTGTCCTACATAGATAACCGCAATTTATCCCATCCTTATTATTGGTCGGCCTTTACTACCATCGGCAGTCCTTGGTAATGAAGATTCCCCATTTCCCATTCCCCGTTCCCCGTTCCGAAAAATAAAAAACGCCCAACTGGTGGACGTTCGTCAGGGTGCATCTACTATTAATTATTATGTTAGACCCCTAACGGGTAAAACCCATCATCTAGTTACAAAAATTTACAATCTTGTAAGGTGCGCAGTGCGCACCCTACTGG
>CAZUCT010000335.1:1795-6811 GCA_964619285.1 uncultured bacterium
CATCTAGTTACAAAAATTTACAATCTTGTAAGGTGCGCAGTGCGCACCCTACTGGTGGACGTTCGTCAGGGTGCATCTACTATTAATTATTGTGTTAGACCCCTAACGGGTAAAACCCATCATCTAGTTACAAAAATTTACAATCTTGTAAGGTGCGCAGTGCGCACCCTACTGGGCAGATTCACTTTTGGCTTATTGACATCC
Organism: uncultured bacterium; assembly: GCA_964619285.1. Classification (GTDB taxonomy): domain Bacteria; phylum Cyanobacteriota; class Cyanobacteriia; order Cyanobacteriales; family Microcoleaceae; genus CALKCV01. Next base: position 2,000 of record CAZUCT010000335.1, read on the forward strand.
TCAGATACATCAACCCACTTTATTGAAACACAAAAGTCGCCCTAAAAGGGCGAGGCTTGAAACCAATTTTCTTGGTCAACGGAGAGGGTGGGATTCGAACCCACGGAACTTTTGGTTCACTCGATTTCAAGTCGAGCGCATTCGACCACTCTGCCACCTCTCCAAATTTTAGGTGGGAAATTAGGGCCAAGACTCGCGTTTGTGACTTGGCCTAGTCAATGATTATAACACGCCTGTGAACTAAACGACAGATTCAACTGCTTTACGATAAAGAATCTCTTGGGACGCTACGCACAAATCAGGCCCCACCCAAACCAAAGATGCCTCCGTCACCGCCCCACCGACGAGGGACGCTATCGAAAAATTCCGCAACTTCTCTCTCTCGACTTCCAGAATACGGGGGGCGTTGGCCGCGTTCAAATAAACCGTGTCCCCAACTCCTATCTCCAAAGATGTTCTTAATCTGGTCCTAGTATGTCGCAACTTATGGTGCATGTGACCAAAAGCAACTAAGGGGATGCTCTTGCCTAGACTGCGGGTTCGCGTTATTGCTTCGGCAAAATCTGGGTCGCCAAAATCTCCCCCCAAGGGGTTCCAGTCCTTGCCGCAGGGGGCCTCGGGTTCTTCTCCTAATCCGGTGGGGCCGTTGTGACCTAAAAAGATGATGGTATTAGAGGCCGCACTCCTGGCAGCTTCTACTATTCGATCGCTAGATTCGGCAAAACTGTTGATACCAAAGCGATCGCGATAAAATTCCTTTAAATTCCACTCCGGCCCGCCCCAAGTAAAAGGACGACTGCCGACTACGCTCAAACCTAATTCTGGGAAATCTCGCTTGCCGTAACCTACATGAAATTCTCCGAGAAGCTCTAGCTGTTGTTGCACCCTGTCTTCTAGGTTTCCATCGTAGGGGCGTTTTTTTCTCCCCCAACTGGTGGCGGTAAACCAGGCGTCGTGGTTGCCTAAAATTGCTGCTTTGGGGAGATTGACTGCGGCGATCGCTCTTACTACTTCCACCGCTTCGTTACCAAAGTCTCCCACGAACAAGACTAAATCGACTCCCAAATATTTGAGGGCTTTCTCGTCTTCTGGTTCCCAGCGATCGTGAACGTCCCCCACTACGGCAATTTTTATCGGTTTTTCTTGAAGCTTTGTCATTTTCCCTCCCTGAGTTTCCTTTCTTAAGGATAAAACGCGACTTTCTGTCGCATCTAAAATCTAATCTTCAAGGGCCTTCCCCGACAATTATGGTAAAATCAACTATAATTAAAGAAAGATTGTTTTCTCTAACACTATAATTATGTTTGCCACAACACTAAAACGGGACGCTACCCAAACAAACCAACTGCCCCAAGATTTATTTGGGGCCATTGATAAGCTCAAAAAAGAACTCAACGCCGTAGTCTTGGCCCATTATTACCAAGAAGGGGACATCCAAGATACGGCCGACTTTATCGGCGACTCCCTCCAACTCTCCCGCCAGGCGGCCAATACCAGGGCCGATGTTATCGTCTTTGCCGGAGTCCACTTTATGGCCGAAACGGCAAAAATCCTCAATCCCGATAAATTGGTATTATTGCCAGACTTGGATGCTGGCTGCTCTCTGGCCGATAGTTGTCCTCCTGCTGAATTTGCCGCTTTTAAGGCCGCCCATCCCGATCGTTTAGTAATTTCTTATATCAATTGCTCTGCTGCAATTAAAGCAATGAGCGATATTATTTGCACCAGTTCTAATGCTGTAAATATCGTTCGACAAATTCCCGAAGATCGACCAATTATTTTCGGTCCCGATCGCAATTTAGGACGGTATGTTATTAAGGAAACTGGTAGAGAGATGTTGCTCTGGGAAGGTGCTTGCATGGTCCATGAAATTTTCTCGGAAAGAAAAATTATTGAGTTAAAAGTACGCAATCCAGAAGCAGAATTAATCGCCCATCCAGAATGCGAAGAAACTGTCTTGCGTCACGCTAAATTTATCGGCTCCACCAGCGCTTTATTAAAGTATTCTCAGGAAAGTTCTAGCAATACTTTTATCGTGGCAACGGAACCGGGTATTATTCACCAAATGCAGCGTGCTTCTCCTGGCAAACAGTTTATTCCCGCCCCGCCGACTAATAATTGCGCCTGTAATGAATGCCCCCACATGAGGTTAAATACTTTGGAAAAGTTGTATTTGGCGATGAAAAATAAATCTCCAGAAATTACGATGCCCGAAGATGTTAGAATTGCTGCTTTGCAACCTATCGAACGAATGTTAGCAATGAGTTAACAATTAATAATTAATAATTGGGTTGTGGCTGGATGTAACCGCCGAACCAGAAACCCGGTTTTTTGAAAAAACCGGGTTTCTGAGTGCAGTGCTAGTAGGGTGCGCACTGCGCACCTTACCAAAATAGCAAGCAAAAAGGAAAATTAAAATAGTTAATTATTAATTGTTAATTGTTAATTGTTAATTGTTTATGAACCGTTTAATTATTTTTACTCGCTACCCAGAACCGGGAAAAACTAAAACGCGATTAATTCCTGCTTTGGGAGCAGAAGGCGCTGCCAATCTTCAACGTAAATTGACCGAGGAAACTGTCGCGAAAGCTAGGCAGTTATCGTCGGTTTTTCCCATATCTGTTGAAGTGCGATTTACCGGGGGTAATTGGCAGTTGATGGAGAGTTGGTTGGGGTCGGATTTAAACTATCAAGAACAGGATGGCGGAGATTTGGGCGATCGCATGAGATTAGCTTTTGAAACTACTTTTAAAAAGGCTTTTAATTCCGGCATCCAGCGAGCAGTAATTATCGGTACGGACTGCCCGGGTTTGAACGGGGAAATCCTCCAGCAGGCTTTTGAAAATTTAGAAGAAAACGATTTAGTATTAGGTCCGGCGGAGGATGGAGGTTATTATTTAATCGGTCTGGGTCGCTCGATTCCCGAATTGTTTCGAGGTATTAATTGGGGAACTGCTGAGGTGCGAGAGAAGACGGTGGCGATCGCTCAAAGCCTCCATTTAGCTATTAGTTATCTTCCCCAACTCCCAGATTTAGACCGCCCCGAAGATTTATGGATTTTAAATAGGTAATGACAAAAATTTCGATAATTATCCCGGTATTCAATGAAGCAAAGGCGATCGCTCGAACTATTGCAACTGCCAAAGAAGCAACAGACATAGAAATAATCGTCGTCGATGGTGGGAGCGTGGATGGAACCTTTGAAGCAGTCGAGTCTTTAGGAGTGCGAGCCCTGCGGACTCCCCCAGGAAAGGCCTTGCAAATGAATCGGGGGGCGGGGGAGGCGGGGGGAGAAATTCTCTTATTTTTGCACGGGGACACGATTTTGCCTCCCGACTTCGATCGGTCCATAAGACTTGCTCTGGCCAGACCGAAAGTGGTGGCGGGTGCTTTTGAGTTGAAAATTGAGGGCTCGATGAGGGGTTTGTCAATGGTAGAGAAGATGGTGAATTGGCGATCGCGCTATTTACAGATGCCCTACGGAGACCAAGGCATTTTTTTAACCCGCAAAATCTTTTGGCAAATTGGAGGTTTCCCAGAGATGCCCATTATGGAAGATTTTGAATTAATTCGACGGTTGAAGTGGTGGGGAAAGATTGAGATTGTACCCTTGCCAGTAGTTACCTCCGGTCGTCGGTGGCAGAAACTTGGGGTCTTAAAAACTACTTTAATCAATCAGTTAGTAATAATTGCTTATTTCCTCGGCGTCTCCCCAGAGAGACTTGCCCGGTGGTATCGAGGACAAAAGAAAAATTCTTAAAGTGGGATAAAAAGTATTAACAAAAGTTTTGATTAACTTTTTTAAAGCTGAAAGTCATTTTTGAGACTAGATGACCCACTACGGCGTAGAATAAACCTTAATATCTTGTAAAGATTTTCAAAGGAGAAATTCAGTATGGCCGAAGCCACCGATAGAGGGTTGATTCAACCATATAACGGCGATCCTTTTGTGGGTCATTTATCAACTCCCATCAGCGACTCTACTTTAACCAGGGTTTGGATTAACAATCTGCCTGCCTACCGCAAAGGTTTATCTCCAATTCTGCGAGGTCTAGAAATAGGTATGGCCCACGGTTACTTTGTACTCGGTCCTTGGAGCAAATTTGGTCCCTTACGCGACGGTCCCAATGCTTATCTAGGGGCACTAATTTCCGCGATCGCCCTCATTCTCATTGCTACTATTTGCTTGTCCGGCTATGGTATTGCCTATTTCCAAGGGGATAATAGCGATAGCGATCCGATGAAAACTGCTGAAGGTTGGAGTCAGTTTGCGGGAGGCTTTTTCGTAGGAGCAATGGGCGCGGCCTTCGTTGCCTTTTTCCTACTAGAAAACTTTGATGTCGTGGATTCTATTTTCCGAGGTTTAGTTAACTAAGGCATCGGTATTTTAGGCAAAAAAATAATGATTCCCTCTGGGGATTCAGATTTTGGTGTTCCCACCAAAAAAAATTTGAAAACAAAAAAGTTGGGCTTAGAAGTAATTCGCTTCACTCCCAACATCCCTGTTTTTAGCTTGTGTTGTAACAAAGATAGGAGAATTTGAAATGACAGGTTCCTACGCAGCTGCATACTTACCTTGGATTTTAATTCCTGTGGTTTGCTGGTTAATGCCTATAGTGATTATGGGTTTGTTATTCGTCCATATTGAAAGCGACGCTTAATTTTTTAGGTTAAGCAAAGGCAAATTTTAACCAAGTGTCAACAAGCGACGCTGTTGATTTCTACACATTTGTAGAGATTAACAGTGTCGTTAATTTTTAATTGCTAATTGTTAATTGTTAATTGTTAATTGCTAATTGTTAATTGCTAATT
>CAZUCT010000336.1:0-6785 GCA_964619285.1 uncultured bacterium
TCTTCGTCGGCGGTATCTTCGTCGGCAGTTTCTTCGTCGGCGGTATCTTCGTCGGTAGTATCTTCGTCGGCGGTATCTTCGTCGGTAGCGATCGCCTCATCCACCCCGACGAACACATCCTCATCTATGTCCTCTGGGGCGACGTCGAAGAGAAAAGCGAGATTTTCTCCCGTCTCATCCAGTCTGAGAAAAGTACCAGAACCTCCGGGGATGGCGCTGAAGAATGGAGTTATATCTTCGGCGGTTAAATCTCCCGCCAAACCGAGGCGATCGCCCGGTTCAAAATCGTTAATAATATCGACGAGAATCAAATCGTTATTGCGTCTTTTATCCGACAAAACAAAAACATCGTTACCCTCGCCGCCGATTAAAGTATCTATTCCTAAGTCGCCAAACAAGCGATCGTTACCGGGACCGCCTACGAGGGAGTCGTTATCTTTTCCGCCGCGCAAAATATCGTCACCTCGTTCCCCCAAAAGTTGGTCGTTTCCCAAGTTACCTTGAAGGAAATCTGCCCCTTGACCTCCCGATAGTAAATCGACATCTTTACCGCCGTATAAAGTGTCGTTACCTTCCGCACTGAAAATAATATCGTTATCTCGGTTGCCGTTAATTATTTCATCGTCGGGGGAACCGGTAATAAAGTCCCCACCATCCAAACCTAGCAACCCTCCGGGCAAGTCTGTTAATAACCCTGAAGTCATTTGAAAAATATCGGGGTTTCCCGTTAGTTCGTAAAATCCGCTTTCTGTTGGTCCTGGCATGATGTTTTAGATTGATAATATTTGCTTTTAAATTGGAACTGGTCTATTATAACATAATTTTTTTTTAATGTCTAATTGTTAATGGTTAATTGTTAGTTTTATCGCCAATAACTCGTTTCAATAAATAAAAAAACAGCCAATAAAATGTGGGGTTGGGGCAAAGCATTCGGACATTAAAAATTATGCTTTTTGTTCGCATTTACCGCCTGAATGCTGTTGCCCCTACAGTATCAATCAACAATTAATAATTAATAAAAGGAAAAAACTCGTTATTAGACATCTTGCAAAAGTAAAAATTCAATAACGAGTTTTTCCACCGCCTCGCCATGACAGCAGGCAGATTTTTACAGAGAAAAACACCCTTTTTTCCTACCAATAGCAAATCCGTTAAATCCGTTACAAAATCCGCTGCTAACCAAGCTTATTAAAAAAACAGAAGATTAAACGTGAAGGCGGGGCAAAGCATTCGGAAATCAAAATCTATGTTCTTTATCCTAATTTACCGCCCGAATGCTGTTGCCCCTACAAAACCTTTTTTTCTTACCACTAACCTTATGAGATTGCTTCGGCTAACCTAATGTTTTCTCCAAAAGCCGCGCAGCGTTGCGAGGAACGAAGCAATCTACTCGTTTTCCCGCCGCCTCGCAATGACAGGTAAAAGGCAAGAGGCAATCTTGCTAGAGGCAAGAGGGAAAAAAGTTAACTCGTTTTCCCACCGCCTCGCAATGACAAGATAGAGTTTTTTTCTGCTTTATGGGGAAGGAGGCGATCGCAACTCTGTCGGATGTACCGCCGTCACTTCAGCATACCGGGCAAAATCCCTCGTATTAAAAGTCAGGATGTGAGTCAACCTGTGGGCCTGCATTGCCGCCACCAACCTCGCATCGTGAACTTTCGCTCCCCTCACTTGGTAAGTCAGCACCAAACGTTCCCACTCAGAATAAATGGTCCCGGTATCGGGTAAGAGCAAAAAAAGCCCTTTTAACCGATTCACTTCTGCTGCTGCTTCCTCTGGCCTGTGACCCAACCCATTACTATCAGCAGGGCGGGTGTAAACATTCCAAAACTCAATTAAAATTTGCGGAATGATACAAAGCTGATGCTCTCGATCGCGCAAAGTTGTTGTTGCATTGATGGCATCGGCGTACATGGGATGCTTCGAGTCGGCACTGCGCAAGAGAATATTGGTATCTATCAAAAATGACATCTAACCTCTTTCTCCGTAAATACTTTCTCGACTAATGGCCTCATCAGATAAATATGGCATATTGCCCCGGTCAGTCTCGGCCCACTCCCGAAATGCTTTGGCCCATTCTTGGGGAGTGGCAGTTTCATAAAAAGGACGCTCTTTCTCCTCTTCTAAAGTTTCATCTGGCATTGCTTTCAGTTTTTCTTCTAAAAGCGATCGCTCTTCTGGGGCCAGCGATCGGACTGCTTGTGCTAAAGATTCCACTAATCTAACGTTCATAAAACCTCCTCCGGTTAATTTGATGTTAGGTTTCTGTTTCTTTATTAATAGCATTGTGGCTGTAGAATTGTCAACTACTAAAATAGCCAGTTAAAATTCTAATGCAACATCCGAGTTACCGAAACTTTAATTTGCGGAAACGCCAGAGGAGAAATTTCTCCCCCATTCAACTCCAACTTAACAGAATAATCGTTATTAATTGGCTGCCGAAATACGGTCAATAAATTAGCCTTTAAATTCATCACCCAATACTCATTAATTCCCGCCGCCGCATAAATCCTTTTTTTCTCATTCAAATCTTTACTTAAAGTCGCATCGGCAATTTCAATTAACCAGAAGATATCTTCAGCTTGTGGATGAGAGGCGTCGTAACGAGATTCTGGCAGCCTAACAATTGCTAGATCCGGTTCCGGTTCCGAATTGCCTAAAGTAATAGGATGAGCCTCGGAAACTAAAGCTAAATTTACTAAAATATCCCGCAAATAATTAGCCCCTCTTCTAATACGAGAAGCGTGTAACGGACCCTCTGGACTCATCTCAATAATATCTCCTTCAATAAGTTCTACGCGGCGATTAACAAGAATGCAAGCTTTTATCATTTGATGATAGTCTTCTACCGACCATTTTACTTGAGAAATCATGTTTTTTTTGTTAATTGTTAATTGTCAATTGTTAATTGTCAATTGTTAATTGTCTCACCAACAACCCATCCGCACTCGTCCCTTCAAAATCCGCTGCTAACCGAGCTTTTTTTCACACCAAAAAACCTTTTTATCGCTAAAGCGATTACTACGAACAATTGTTAATTAAATTGAACTCGATAAATTCGACCGTTAGCCTCCTCAGTAAATAATAAACTGCCGTCGGGCAAAGCTAACACTCCCACCGGTCGACCCCAAGTTCTCGGAACCGACGGTTCTAACAAAAAACCTGTTAAAAAATCCTCATAATATCCCACAGGTCGCCCCTCATTAAAAGGAACAAAAACAATTTTATAACCCGTTCCCGCGTTGCGATTCCAACTGCCGCGAAATGCTACAAAAGCACCGTTGCGATATTTTTCTGGGAAAGTATTGCCGTCGTAAAAATTAAATCCCAAAGCAGCAGAATGGGATTGAAATAAGACGTCGGGCATTAACGTTTTGGCTGCTAAATCTTGTCTTTTACTTTGACCGTTTTCTGTCTGGCGCGGGTCTAATAAATTAGGTTTTAAATAAGCGTAAGGCCAGCCGTAAAATTCTCCTTGGCGGATGCGAGTTAAATAATCCGGCACTAAATCATCGCCCAAGCCATCCCGTTCGTTAACTGTTGTATAAAGTTCCCCAGTTTGGGGGTGAAAATCTAAACCGACGGGGTTGCGCAAACCGTAGGCAAAGGTTTGTTGTTGGGAACCGTCGAGGTTCATTACTTGAACCGAAGCGCGGGGCAACTGTTCCTCGCTAACGTTAGTGGCGGAACCGACGGAAACATATAACTTTTGTTCGTCTGGAGATACTACTACATTCCTCGTCCAGTGTTGGTTGTATCCTTGACTGGGTAAATCTGCGATTTTTTCTCCAGTTCCGGTTAGTTGTTCTTGACCTTTGGTATAAGGAAAGCGACGGACTTCGTTAGTATTGCCCAGGAAAAAATAATTTTCTGCAAACGCCATGCCGAAAGGTGCGTTTAAAACGTTATCCCCAGTGGCGAAGGTTTTTCTAACCTCGGCGACTCCATCGTTGTCGCGATCGCCCAACAAACGAATGCGGTTTTCCCGAGTTTCCGTCACCAAGACATCGCCACTGGGAGTCAGCGCCAACCAACGAGGCCGGTCTAAATTATCGGCAAAGACATTAACGGTAAACCCTGGCGGCACTTTCAGGGTTGGCGATGGGGGAATTTCTGCTATTTTGGGAAAATTTGAGGCGCTTTGGGTGTGGTATGGTTCGGGTAATTCGGCAACATTAATCCGAATGGGTTGCGGCGATAAAGTCTCGGTAGCGATCGCCCCACCGCCCGCCGCCAGTCGTTCGGAATTTTGAGCGCTAGCATTTGTATCCGCCTCGCAGCCGGTTAATGCCAGTAGTAATAATAGAGGTAAAAATTTTTTCATAACGGTCTCGATGAATAATTCAGGTACAAAACTACTATAACCAAAAAACAATGCCACCGTCAGCGACGGTGGCATTATCGAATCAAACTAGCTCCAGGGCTAAAGCAAAAACCCTACCAAAGTGCCGGCACCGGTGCGGGTGGTGGTGGCGGAGCAACGCGGCGGGTAGGGAAAGAGCCTGGCGGTGGGGGTTGAACTTCTGGCAGTCGGGGTACTACCGGGCCGCTGCCAACACTGTTCAACTGTCGCCGGATCTCTCCTCGCACCGCACCGAGATCTATTGCTTCATACATTACTGCCGAGATGACTTTAAAATAATCCACGCTGTCGATACTGCCGCGATCGCTCATAGAAGCATAGATCCGCATTCCCGGTACTAACCCGATCGCTCCCAAAAGGTTGGCGGGCATATAAATCGCCCGGATTTGGCCTTGCTCTTCTGCCGCAACAGATACGAAAGTCGCTTCTCCGTCGTTGGCGGCGATGCCAGCAACGCCGATGGTTGCTTCTTCCTCAACGTAAATTGTCACGACATTACCAGCAATGGCCTTGACATAGCCCACGATTTCATATTGAGCCGCTGTCCCGCCAAAACGACCTTGGGCCACTGTTTCTGCTTGGGCCACTTCTTGGGTTTCTGCTTCTTGAGGAGCAGCTTGAGCGGCGGTGTTGCTTGTGGCCAAACACATTAAGGACAAGCAAGCCCCTGCTAAAATCTTATTTTTCCGAAGACGCATGATTACCTCACTTTAGTTTTAATTTGGACCAAAAATCCCCGATTTAATTTATTAATATTAATCTGCCTCAAACCATATCATCCATAATTAGTTTTGACAACTGCCCCCGAGTATGGCCACTGTTTCCCCGCTTTTTTTTGAGTACTCGTTCTGAGTATGAATATGAGTATGATTGAAACAAGGTTAACACGAAAAGAAAAACTGCGGTTAAAATCGAGCATAATTTTAGCAGTCAATTGCGTTTGACAAAAACGAAAAGATGAGGAAGAAAATAGTTAGGTTGTGGCTATTGGCAGCCATACTATTAAATTGCATTCAACCGGAGGCTTCGGCTTCATTTCTCACCGATGGCGAAGTGGAGGTTTCCAGGGATGCCACAGATTTAATTTTGCCTTCGGCAAAAGCCAAATTACCCCCTAATAAAGGATTAGAAAACCTATTTCGCGAGGAAAATAATGGAGATGCAATTAATAAGATTCGTTTGGTAATCAAATTGAGCGATCGCCGGGTTTACGTCTATAAAGATAACGAACTAGAAACCAGTTATCCCATAGCCGTAGGTCGAGAGGGATGGGAGACGCCCGCAGGAAATTATCAAGTAATCCAAACGGTAGAAAATCCTAGCTGGCAACATCCTTTTACAGGAGAAATAGTGCCCCCAGGACCGACTAACCCTTTAGGGGCGAGATGGATCGGTTTTTGGACCGACGGCACTAATTATATAGGTTTCCACGGAACCCCAGAAGAACACACCGTAGGAACTGCGGCTTCCCACGGTTGCGTTAGAATGTACGATAAAGACGCGATCGCCTTGTTTGAAACAGTAAAAATTGGAACTCCCGTTATCGTGGAGCCTTAATTTTTTGTCAATTGTTAATTGTCAATTGTCAATTGTGGCGAACAAATTAGGGTGCATCTCAATTGTGAAAAAACTAACAAGAAACGCGCTTTTTGCTAATTACTAATTGTTAATTGGGGCTAGCAAATTGGAGGAAAAAACGATGAGGGAACAAAACGGAAATAAAACATCATTTAAAAGTAGGAAAAAAAATCATTTAAGATTGGGTTGGCTGATAATAGGAATGGGGATGTTGTGGGGTCAACCGGGAGCGATGTTGCATCCGCAACCTTTCGCGATCGCCAGTCCTACCCCGGAAACCATTAATAACAACTCTCCCGTCATCAGAACCAACTCTCAACCAGTACGCATACCCGGACCCAAAGTGTTACCAACCCAAAAAGATTACGAAACCCATCTAGGAAAACCCGAAACCTCGAACGTTCGTTTAGTTTTGAGATTAGGCGAACGTCGAGTTTATGTCTTAGACGGAGAACAAGAAATAGCCAGCTATCCAGTGGCGATCGGCAAACCCGGTTGGGAGACGCCCGCCGGCAGTTTTGAAGTCATCCAAACCATCGAAAATCCCCAATGGCAAAACCCCTGGACGGGAGAAATCACGGCTCCCGGTCCCGATACGGCCTTGGGGCTGAGGTGGATCGGTTTTTGGACTGACGGAGAAAATGCGATCGGCTTCCACGGCACCCCCACCATAGAATCTATCGGTCAAGCAGCATCTCACGGTTGCGTCAGAATGCGCAACGAAGATGTAGTTGCTTTATACGACAAGGTACAGATAGGAACCCCAGTAACAGTGGAACCGTAAAAGTTCGTAGTAATCGCTTTAGCGATAAAAAGTTCGTAGTAATCGCTTTAGCGATAAAAA
>CAZUCT010000337.1:0-6734 GCA_964619285.1 uncultured bacterium
AGACAAGATGTCTGTTCTACGGGGAAAATTTTCTGCAAATATTTTTGCCTACCTATCTTATCTAAGCTAATTAAGAAACCCGGTTTTTTGCCCACCGGGTTTCTGGCCCCACTATCTAAGAAACCCGGTTTTTCCCCAACCGGGTTTCTGGCCCCACTATCTAAGAAACCCGGTTTTTTGCCAACCGGGTTTCTGGTTAGAATAGAAAAAACCCCACTGTTCCATGACCAAATCAACAGCCAACTATGACGAACCCTGGAAAGCAGCCATTAGCGAATATTTCCAACAATTTATCGAGTTCTTCTACCCAGACATCCACGGCGAAATAGACTGGCAAAAACAACCAATATCTCTGGATAAAGAACTAGCACAAATAACCGCCTCCGCCGAAACCGAAAAACGTCAAGCCGACAAACTATTTAAAGTCTGGCGATTAAGCGACGACGAGGAAATCTGGATTCTCATTCACATAGAAGTACAAAGCCAATACGAAACAGAGTTTGCCCAAAGAATGTTTACTTACAATTATAGAGCCTTCGACCTCTATAATAAACCGGTAATCGGTTTAGCAATATTAGGAGACGACAGACCCTCTTGGAAACCGAATTGTTATTCTTACGGCTTGGGAGATAGCGAACTAAAATACAAGTTTGCCGTCAAAAAACTCTTAGACTACCAGTGGGAGGAATTAGAAACCAACAATAACCCCTTTACTATGATGGTAATGGCTCATCTCAAAACTCAAAGTACCACTAAAAACCTTTCAGAAAGGGCCGAGTGGAAGTTGGAACTAATCAAAACTTTGTACGAGAGGGGCTATGCCGAGTTAGAAGTTGTAAACCTGTTTAAATTCATGGATAAAATGATGACTGTTACCCCAGAATTACAAGAACAAATCAAAATCAAAGTCCTGCAATATGAGGCGGAAAGAAAACAGCCTTTTTTGAGTACATTTGAAGAAATGGCTATAGCAAAAGGAAGAGAAGAAGGGAGAGAAGAAGGGAGAGAAGAAGAAGCCAAATCTACTAACAAAAAATCAATAATAAATCTGCTGCAAGCGAGGTTTGGCGAACTCCCAGAAACCCTCATCGAAAGCGTTAATAAAATCGATGAAGTAGCAGTTTTAGAAAAGCTACTTTTAAAAACAATCAGCGTGGGTTCGGCAGAGGAATTTGAGGAGTTGGTTAAGGAGAATTTGAAGGAAGAAAGTTAGATTCCCAGAAACCCGGTTTTTGACCCTCCCAGAAACCAGGTTTCTTCAAGAAACCTGGTTTCTAAAAGCCTTAATAACCATGACCAAATCAACAGCTAACCATGACGAACCCTGGAAGGCAGCGATTGGCGAATATTTCCAAATAGAAGTACAAAATTGTTAACTCTTAATTAATTTTGCTATAATAGTAATGGCTCATCTCAAAACTCAAAGTACCACTAAAAACCTCGAAGAAAGGGAAGAGGAGAAATGGAAACTAATCAAAAATTTGTACGAGAGGGACTACGCCGAATTGGAAGTTGTAAACCTGTTTAGATTCATGGATAAGATGATGACACTAAATACAGAACTGGAAGAGAAATTGTACGCTAAAGTCCGACAATACGAGGCGGAAAGAAAAACGCCTTTTTTGAGTAGGATGGAGGAAATTGCCATCGAAAAAACTGCTAAATCTACTAACAAAAAATCAATAATAAATCTGCTGCACAAACGCTTCGGCGAACTCTCAAAAAGCCTCGTCGAAAAGATTAACAAAATTGACGATATCTCAGTTTTAGAAAAGCTAATTTTAGACACAATAAGCGTGACTTCTGCTGAGGAATTTGAGGGATTGATTATAGGAATAGAGAACAGAACTAAATCTATTCAAAAAAAATCAATAACAACTCTGCTAGAAACGAGGTTTGGCGAACTCCCAGAAACCCTCGTGGAAAGCGTTAATAAAGTTGACAATATCTCAATTTTAGACAAGCTAGGTGTAGAAACAATGAGCGTCAATTCAGTGGAGGAATTTGAGGAGTTGGTTAAGGAGAATTTGAAGGAAGAAAGTTAGATTCCCAGAAACCCGGTTTTTGACTTGCCAAGAAACCCGGTTTTTGACCTTCCCAGAAACCCGGTTTTTTCAAAAAACCGGGTTTCTAAACCGACTAATTATTTATTAAATTGTTAATTGTTAATTACCCATGACTAAACCAAATCCTTTATTAGAACCAATATTACCGACTGACGAAGAACTAGAAACCATCCAGCAACTCGCTAAAGTTTTAAAAGAGGAGCGATCGCCCCTGACAGTGGTGGGAGAAGATGGCAAAAATATCCCCATTCCGGAGTCAGTTCGCCTAATAATGCAAGAAATGACGAGAGTTATGGCAAAAGGCAGGGCGATACAATTACAGCAGTTTGACAAAGATTTAAGTATTGGCGAAGCAGCCGAAGTGCTGCACCTCCCTTTAAAATTTTTAAACGAGTTGCTAAAGTCTGGAGAACTGCCCCACCACAGAGTAAATTCCTATCCGCGAATTTGGTTTAAAGATGCAATGGCATACAAACAGAAGCGGCATATCGAAAGGCTGAAAGGTTTAGATGAGATGACTCAATTAAGTCAAGAATTAGGATTGTACGATTAGAGCTATTGGAACAACAATGACTATTATTGCCGTTTTAGATTCTGACGTTTTGTTCCAATTGCCTCTGCGAGATACTTTGCTTCGCGCAGCGGAAAATGGTATTTACCAACCGCGCTGGTCCCAAAAAATATTGGACGATACTACTCGCAACTTAGTCAATAAAGGTAAAAGTACCGAACTAGGAGTGGTTCGCTTGCAGCAAAATCTCAAAGCATATTTCCCAGAAGCAATGGTGGAAGTTCCAGAAGAATTGATAGAAAGAATGACTAATCATCCGGGCGATCGCCACGTCGCAGGGGCGGCAGTTATGGCAAATGCTCAAATTATTGTCACTTTCAATCTCAGACATTTTCCCCCAAGAGTCTCTAACTCCTTGGAATATTCAAGCTCAACACCCGGATCTTTTTCTAACGCAACTTTACGAAAACTCTGCTGCTGCCTTACTGGAGATTATCTCTCAGCAAGCTGTTGCTTTGAAAAATCCACCGGTTAGCGTTGCCGAATTATTAGCAAAACTATCCTCGCAAGTGCCAGAATTTGTTAATAAAATTAGAGAAAACTTTGAAAATTTCAAGACATATGACTAAACCAAATCCTTTATTAGAACCAATATTACCGACTGACGAAGAACTAGAAACCATCCAGCAACTCGCTAAAGTTTTAAAAGAGGAGCGATCGCCCCTGACAGTGGTGGGAGAAGATGGCAAAAATATCCCCATTCCGGAGTCAGTTCGCCTAATAATGCAAGAAATGACGAGAGTTATGGCAAAAGGCAGGGCGATACAATTACAGCAGTTTGACAAAGATTTAAGTATTGGCGAGGTTTCCGATTTATTACGTTTGCCGCCTTCCCATATATTGAAGTTGTTAGAATCTGGCGAACTTCCCCACCACGAAGTACATTCCTATCCCCGCATTTGCTTTAAGGATGCGATGGCCTATAAGGAAAAGTGGCGCAAAAAGCAACGTCAGATTTTGGCTGAGATGACTCAAGAAAGTCAAGAATTGGGATTTTACGATTAGGATTTTTAATAATAAATAGCGATTATGCTTTCAGTGGTGCTAGACTCTGATGTAATTTTTCCGATGCCCTTGCGGGATACTGTACTCCGCGCGGTCGAAAATAGTCTTTACAATCTTTATAGTTCCGAGCAAATTTTGGATGATGCTACTCGCAATTTAGTCATTCAAGGCCGAATGACACAACAAGGAGCAGCTCGTTTTCAGCGCTCTTTCAAAACTGCTTTTCCTCAAGCGATGGTGGAAGTTCCACAAGAATTGATAGAAAGAATGACTAACGATCCGGGCGATCGCTACGTTGCAGCAGCGGCAGTTGCGGCAAATGCTCAAATTATTGTCACTTTCAATCTCAGACATTTTCCCCAAGACTCTTTGAGTCCTTGGGGAATTGAAGCTCAACATCCAGATGTTTTTTTAACTAAACTATATGAAGAATTTCCCGACGCTTTAATTAACATCATCCAGCAGCAATCTGAAGATTTGAAAAATCCACCGGTTAGCGTTACTGAATTATTAGCAAAACTATCCTCGCAAGTGCCCGAATTTGTTAATAATATTAGAGAAAAATATTAGAGAAAACTTTTAACAATGCCAGCAACTAAACAATACATCGACCCGACAATTAAACCCAATCTTAAAATAACTATTTTCGCTTCCCCAAAACCTTTTAAAGATAACATCGCCACTATTCAAATTAACGCGATTAAAAGCTGGAAACAACTACAACCAAAACCGGAAATTATCCTTTGCGGGGACGAATTGGGCACCGCTGAAATTGCCAAACAATTAAATATCCGCCACTTTCCTAATATTAAATGCAATCAATACGGCACTCCTTTATTAAATGATATTTTTGCTAAAGTCAGCGCCACTGCTAAAAATTCTCTCCTCGCTTACGTCAACTCGGATATTATTTTAACCGGCGATTTTCTGCCGGCAATTCAACAAGTCGCTGCCAAACATCGACGGTTTCTAATATTAGGCAGGCGATGGAATCTCGATATTAACGAGGCTATGGATTTTGAGGATTTTAAGTGGGAGGAGAAATTGAGCGATATTGCATCCGCAACCCTGCGCGATATTGCATCCGCAACCCTGCGCGATCGCCTCCCAAAAAACGGTACTTGCAGCGGCGTGGGTGCCCTAGATTATTTCGTTTTTCCCAAACCTCTTTTTTCCCAACTGCCAAAGTTTGCGATCGGTCGCCCTGGATGGGATAATTGGATGGTGGGAAATGCTCTTAAAAATAATATTCCAGTAATTAATGCCAGTCTAGTTATTAAACCCATCCACCAAAATCACGATTACAGTCACCTTCGCGGTAACAGAATTGAAGTTTTTCAAGGGGAAGAAGCGCGAGAAAACGAAGCAATTTTGCGCCGAGAAGGTAGGGCGGGAAATAGTGCGGATGCTACTTGGTATTTGGCACCGATAGCTACTTCTAATAATCCTTCGGTTTCTGTAGTTTTTGTTGGTAAAAATAGCGGGGATATTTTGCAGCGGCAGTCTTTTCGAGATTATGAGTTAATTGTTATCGATGATGTTGTTAATAAAGTCGCTGCCAGAAACGAAGGTTTGGCAAAAACGAAGGGAGAATTTGTAGTTTTTTGGGAGGAGGAATGCTCTTTTTTCCCCGATGCTTTGGCGGCGCAAGTTAACTGTTTTGAAAGTAAGGCCGCTTCTTTGGAAATGGTTTTTGGCGGGTGGGAGTTGGTTGATGAAACTGGAAGGGCGATCGCTACTATGGAACCTTGGCATCAACTGGCAACTGTATTAAAAGGAAGGGAAGGTTTGCAGGGAGTTCATATTTGGATGCTGCCCCATTTATGGCGGTTGATTAATCTTAATTCGATGATGTTTCGTCGCAGTTGGTTGGAAAATGTCGGCGGGTTTGATGTTAGCTTATCCCCAGAAGCGGCGACTATCGATTTAGTCTTGAATTTGTCTTTAAAAGGGGCGGCGGGTTTTTGTTTGGAAAAACTGACTTTTCAGCAGAGGCAACCTGCCAGTTTTGACAGGGAAAAAATCGCTCTTCTCGAAAAAGACTCCCAGAAGTTAATCGATAAATATTTTACTCGTCCCTATCTGCCGCAGTGGATGAGTTGTTTGCGGGGGAGGGCGGAGTATAATACTTATGTTTGGTTGGGTTGGTTGATGTATTCGGCGGGAGATATTTTGGGGATGGAGGGTTATTTGGGGCGTTCGCGCAGCGTTGCGGATGCAACATCGCGCAGCGTTGCGGATGCAATATCGCTTTCTGTTACTGCCTATTCTCCCTCGGAAACTGCCGTTAACTGGGAGGAAAGTTTTAAACTATTTGCCAGAGAAGAAGGCAAGTCATTGGATGTTAAAGTTTGGCAAAATTTAAAGGATAAATTGATGAAAACCCTAGCTTAAGAAACCCGGTTTTTTGAAAAAACCGGGTTTCTGAGATACTGGGGCGATCGCTCTTTTTAACCACCACCTCATCTGCGTAGTTTGACGTAGTATCAGTATTTTTACGCTTACGAACTTTTAGAATTTTGCTAATTGCCGTGGTCATAAACTTCAAAGGTTCTATCCAACCAGACAATATGAAAAATTGCTTTATCCCTATAGCCGACCATTGGTTTTTTACCGCTAAAACGGAAGGCGATTAAATCTACTTCTTCGGTGATGTGTTTGGGAATAGAAACTCGAAAGCTGTTGCGATCTATTTTTTCATATCCTAATCCATGACGGGGAGCATTACGAAGCTCTTTCTAAGATAATTGACTTAGTTTGTACAAAGTGGATACGAGGGCAGCTTTTTCATCTTTATCGCAGCTATCTAGACCGTGGGTTTTATCGAGATATCGAAAAGAAAAAATCGGAGGTTCCGCATCATAATTTGGGGTACTTGATAATAGCGGAGGTTGGGAAATACGCTTTCCTTTTGCCGACTTTTTACCTTTAAACTTTCCCATCGCTACTTGACAAGCTGAGTTTCAAAATATGCTTTCATTAAAGAATGGGGTATTTCTTCTGAAATTGGAGTTTCCTTCCACGGTGGTTCTTGCTGATTGACGTTCTCCCCGGTCTAAAGACACGGGGATTCCAAATATCACTATTTAGAC
>CAZUCT010000338.1:0-6726 GCA_964619285.1 uncultured bacterium
AATACCGCAAAAAACGGAGAAGCAAGTATCAACTTTAAAACATCGCGAACCTCGGGAAAATGAGTAATCGCGATAACTAACAATATTTCTACCGCCGCCACGGTTAAAGTGCTTATCAGAGCAACTAACGACAGTTCTTGCCAGGGTAAGTTTTTTAATCTTTGCCAAAATTTATTCATGGTCAACCAGCTATTTATATACTTTAAGTTTTCCGATTTAAACCACCAGATACAAGCGGATAAAATCAACTACTCGTTCCAACCCTTCTTTACTCTTTAAATTCGTAAAAACAAAAGGCTTGTCCCCCCGCATTTTCTTCGCGTCCCTTTCCATAATAGTCAAATCTGCACCCACATGAGGGGCGAGGTCGATTTTATTAATTACCAGCAAATCAGATTTAGTAATGCCGGGACCGCCCTTTCTCGGTATTTTATCCCCAGCAGCCACATCGATGACATATAAAGTCAAATCCACCAACTCCGGACTAAAAGTAGCTGCCAGATTATCCCCGCCGCTTTCGACAAAAATTAAATCTAAATCTGGGAATTTCTCCTCCAACTGTTCGATCGCCACCAAATTAATCGAGGCATCCTCCCGAATGGCAGTATGGGGACAACCCCCCGTTTCTACTCCTACGATGCGAGAACTGTCCAACGCTTGAGAACGAACTAAAAATTGGGCATCTTCTTGAGTGTAAATGTCGTTGGTGACTGCGGCAATTTCCAATTCTTGCCGCATCGATTTACACAAAGCATCCACTAACGCCGTTTTACCCGAACCTACCGGGCCCGCTATTCCTACTCGAAATATACTCATATAATTTGGGAATGGGGAATTAACAATTATCTCAGAAACCCGGTTTTTTGAAAAAACCGGGTTTCTTGGGTTTTTTCAAAAAACCGGGTTTCTTGACCTGTTCTCTAACTTCTAAACAATCTGGAATATTCTGTTTCGTGAACCATGCTTGCTAGGGATAAACCCCAACTGCAACTGCTCAAATCGTCATCTTTTAATTGTAAGACTTCTCGGGCAGTGGAAATAATTTGAGGTTGGAGATTTAAGAGTAACTTTTGTCCCTGAGTTTGACCCAGGGGAATTAATTTTACTCCAGAATTAATGAGATTTGTTGCCCAACTATGTAAATAACTTAAGACCGTATTTTCCAAGTCAATTTGCCAGAAGGCAGCAGCTAAACCGAAAGCGATCGCGTAATTGCAAAAATTACTATCCCTTTTTACTAATTTTTGTAAACCTTCAACTAAGCTTACTTCATCTGGGAGAGCCATTGCTAAAAATAACTTAATTAATGCTCGCCCCATCTGCCAACTTTGCTGGCGTAATTCTTCAGTTTCTTTAGCAGCAGTCGCCCAATTATTCCAATAAATTAAACTTTCTAAATTTTCAGATTTAATTGCTCCATAAGCTCGAATAGTTAAAGCAGTTTCTAAACGAACTGCGCCAAATTGTAAGCAATCTTGCAACCAATTAGCAAGGGTATCAATATCGTTAATTGCACCCCTAGCCACCAAAGTTTCTAAACCTTCCGAATAACTATATCCTCCTACTGGCAAAGCAGGGCTGGCTAATTGTAGCAAACATAAAAGTTGATTTGCAGAGGCATCTTGGGAGTTAGGCAGCATTTTTATTTTTTCCTCTCCCCCTAACCTTTTGCCTGTTTTATTTTAGTTTCAATACTTTCGATTAAAGAGATAATTTGTTGGCTAATAGGTTCTAGTTTAATAACTTCCCGTTTCGCCCCTGCCACGTTTCCAGCTAGCTTTAACTCTACAACCTTTTTGGCAGCCGCGTGTAACTCCTGATGAACCTTTTCCAAAGTTTCCATTTCTAGAAGCGAACCGTATTCAGTCAGTCCTTTAGAATACAACCACTTGCCAAAATAACAGCTATGATAATCCACCAAACTAGCTGCTGGAAGCTCTTCATCTTCCCCCTCAATAAAGAAGCTAAGTTTAACGTTCCAAAGTTCGTGTTGAGCCTTAGCCAAAGATAAATCTATTCCTAACATTTTTCCTCCTCTAAAAACTTAAAAGTCAATCCTATCTAAATAAAAATTCAGATGTCAAAAACTCGGGTTCGACTTGTTTTTCCGACGGCAGATAAATGGCGACGCTTTCCACATCTAAAGTTTCCAAATATTGACACATCAGCGGACCGACTTCCCGCCATGGCAAACCGCCCAAACCGCATCCTAAAGCAGGCATCGCTAAAGATTTTATGCCTTCGCTTTTATAGTTATTACAAAGCCACTGCAAGCCTTTTTCTATTTCTGCTAAATCGGAATTATTTCTCCAGTGATTTTTAGTTGGAAATAATAAAAACCAGGTTTGAGAATTACCGTTTAAACTTGGTTCTAAAAGTAGAGTTTCGTCACCTAATTGGTCTCTAATTGACAGTTCTCGTTTGTAAAGATAGGGTTTGCCGGCTTGTAATTTCTTATTTTTACAAACTTCTTGAT
The DNA here is from genome assembly GCA_964619285.1 of uncultured bacterium. Lineage (GTDB taxonomy): Bacteria > Cyanobacteriota > Cyanobacteriia > Cyanobacteriales > Microcoleaceae > CALKCV01. Next base: position 2,477 of record CAZUCT010000338.1, read on the forward strand.
ATTTCACATAAACGTCGGGAAAACGATATTTGGCTGTGGATGCCAAGCCCTTACCCATCACTCCCACGCAATTTACGCTAACTGTCAGAGTTTGCATATTGGAAAAGAACATATCTCCTCGAATTAAAGAGATTTTCTTGGTTAGACGACGGGACAAATCTGGTTGAAAAAACTTTTTAGGATCTACAGTTATTTGGGAGCTATTAAATTTCTTAACTCCTGCGTCGGCGATGATTTTTGAGAGATTTTTTCGGAAGCTATACTCGGCTACATAAATAGTTTCAATATAATTAGGCGGAATTTTATCTGGAACCAAGCATTCAGCCATAATTTTTCTCTTAGAACCATCTTCGTTATTCCACCATTCTTTATTAATTTCTTTGTTCAATTTAGACCAATAATTGCTGTTAGCCTGTTCTCTAGGAATTATTTCCGATTCTTGGGATGCCGCATTACCAGTCGTCACAAAAATGTCTTTTCTATCTAAAATATTTTTATTAACAAAAAGAATGGCAATATTGTTAATAGATGCTTGATGGATGACCGAATAAAGCATCGCATTGCGAGGTTGAAAATAGAGATTGGCAAAATTCCATAAAGACAAACCATCCTTGACAATTCTTGCTTGGCGGCGATCGACTATTTCCGAATTATAAATCGGTCTATTTTCTCTAGGGTTATTTTCTCTGCTCTGGTGAGATAAAATGCCATTTTCTAAAATCGATGGGATGTTATCAAAATGAGCGATATAGTACAAACCTTGAATGTTGATTTTTTGTACCATTTTTTTCCTTGTAACCCACGGACGAACTATGCTTTAGATTATAGCAAAAATTAGCAAGGGCAAAGCATCAAAGACTAGATATCCAGGACATTCCCTGCATATTAACTCCTTGATGCTTTGCCACTAAAAATCAAAAGAAAAAAATTAAGCTAAATTAAGCCTCATCCAGAGCAGCAATACCAGGTAATTCCTTACCTTCCAAAAGCTCCAGACTCGCGCCGCCGCCAGTAGAGATATGGCTCATTTTCTCGCCCAAACCTAACTGTTCCACAGCAGCCACAGAATCGCCACCACCAATAATAGTAGTAGAACCGCTGCCAGTCAGTCCCGCCAAAGTTTGAGCGATCGCCTCAGTACCCTTAGCAAAATTAGACATCTCAAACACCCCCATCGGACCGTTCCAAAGCACCGTCTTACAATCTGCCAAAGCCTCCTGGAACGCCTTAACAGAATCCGGCCCGATATCCAAACCCATCCAACCATCGGGGATCGACTCCACGCTAGCGACTTGAGTATTAGCATCGTTAGCAAAATTATCGGCCAGAATCACATCCGTAGGCAAAAGCATAGCCACGCCCTTCTCCTTAGCCTTAGCCTCCAGAGACTTAGCCAACTCCAGCTTATCGTCTTCCACCAAAGACTTACCAACATTCAAACCGCGAGCCTTGTAGAAAGTAAAAATCATACCGCCACCCAAAAGCAGCTTATCGCACTTATCCAACAAAGTCTCGATAACGCCAATCTTGCTAGAAACCTTAGAACCGCCAATAATCGCAGCCAAAGGCTTTTGGGGACTTTCGATCGCCCCCTGCAAGAATTTCAGCTCTTTTTCAATCAAATAACCCGCCACCGAAGGGCTCAAATACTTAGTCACCCCTTCAGTAGAAGCGTGGGCCCGGTGGGCGGTACCAAAAGCATCGTTAACGTAAAGAGCTGCCACCGAAGCTAACTGCTTGGCGAACTCGGGGTCATTTTCTTCCTCCCCCGGATAGAAACGGACATTCTCCAACAACAATACCTCCCCATCCTTCATATTGCCAACGGCTGTCGCTACTTCATCTCCCACGCAATCGTCAACCTTGACAACCTCTTTGCCCAACAATTCTCCCAAACGGACGCCCACCGGAGTTAAGCGCATACTTTCATTAACCTTGCCCTTGGGACGTCCGAAGTGACTTGCCAGAATCACCTTTGCGCCCTTAGATGTTAAATCTTGGATAGTGGGTAAAGCGGCCCGGATCCTGGTATCGTCCGTAATTTTGCCCCCATCGATGGGCACGTTAAAGTCAGCCCGTACAAATACTCGTTTGCCAGATAAGTCGGATGCCGATAAATTTGCTACAGTTTTTTTTGTCACAGGATTAATCTCCGATATTTTTCTTTTTCTTGAATTTCCATTTACTCTGAAAATTAACTTGCTGGCAATCCACCGGACTCATCTCCGACGGAATAGGCCATCAAAGCCAACCCCATAAAGCACCAATGCACGAAAATTGGTTCGTCGTCAACATTTTACTGGAGTGCGTGACTTGGAGAAAGTCTTATGTTTAAAACTGTTCTATTTCCTGTAGATCGAAGCCGAGAGGCCCGCGAAGCAGCAGAAAAAACTATTACCCTGGTTAAAACTTTTAATTGTCGCCTAGTCCTTCTCTCCGTTTTAGAAACCCCCCCAGAAGGACAAGAACCCACCCATCCAGAAATGGCCTCTAAAGAAGCAGTCACCCAACTGCTCGAAAGCGCCAAGGCCATGTTTGGCCAACAGGGTATTCAGGCCCAAACCATAATCAGGGAAGGTATGCCCGCTTTTACCATCTGCGACGTGGCCGATGAAATTAACGCCGATTTAATCGTCATCGGTTGTCGCGGTACCGGTTTAACCGAAGAAGGAACCAGCGATAGCGTCAGCAACCGCGTCATTAATTTGTCCCCTTGTCCGATTTTGGTAGTTCCTTAATAATTAATAATTAATAATTGGGGCTTATGCCTTCAGAAGGTATTTATGTTATTGCCGACGAGATAGCAATTGTCTTGGCAGCATCCCATATTTGCCAAAATAGAAAATGGCTAATCGCTAATCGCTAATCGCTAATTGCTAATTGCGTTCTAGATGCATGCAAGAACGCAAGAACCCAAGAACGCAAGCTCGCAAAAAGCGTTGAATTGTAGGTTTTCCTCTTGCATTGAGATGCACCCTTGTCTTGCCCCCTAATTTTGTTGCTCATGGGTAAGTGATGAGTATTAATTAGGGCTTGCCGAAGAACAGCAAGCCCTAATTATTAATTATTAATTGTTAATTGTTAATTAAAAAAAATGAGTATTCAATGGTATCCCGGTCATATTGCCAAGGCCGAACGCAATCTAAAAGAACAACTCAAGCGCGTGGATGTGGTTTTAGAGGTCCGCGACGCCCGCATTCCTCTGGCAACTCATCACCCCCAAGTGCCCGAATGGGTGGGAAACAAACAGCGGGTTTTGGTAATTAATCGCCTGGATATGCTGCCCGAAAAAGTGCTGGAAATGTGGCGGGAATGGTTCGAGGCAGAGGGGGAAAAGCCTTTTTTTACTAACGCTAAATCGGGTAATGGAGTTTCTAAAGTAGCTGCGGCGGCCCGGGATGCGGGACAGCAAGTTAATAGGAGAAGGCGCGATCGCGGTATGTTACCTCGTCCGGTTAGAGCCGTAGTAATTGGTTTTCCTAATGTGGGAAAATCGGCTTTAATTAATAGGTTATTAAAACGGCGAGTAGTCGATAGTGCTAGAAAAGCGGGGGTGACTCGTCAATTAAAGTGGATTAGAATCTCCGACGAATTAGAATTATTAGACGCTCCAGGAGTAATTCCGACTATTATTGAAAATCCCGAAGATGCCGTTAAATTAGCAATTTGTGAAGATATCGGCGAGGCCGCTTACGAAAATCAGTTAATTGCTGCGGATTTGATAGATTTATTAGTAGAACTAGAGCAGATTAGTAACGGTTTAGTTTCGACTTCTTGTTTGCCAGAACGCTATCAAATAGAGCTGGGTTTTTCTACTGGCGAAAGCTATTTGCACGAAGTAGCAGAAAACAATTATCAAGGGGATGTGGAACGGACGGCGCGGCAAATTTTGGATGATTTTAGAAAAGGTTATTTAGGACAAATTCCTTTAGAATTACCGCCTAATTGTTAATTTTCAATTGCTAATTGTCAATTGTTAATTGTTAATTGCTTACCTTATTTTATCTTTTTGCTGCATATTCGATGCTCCCAACCCGGTTTATTAAGAAGACAAGAAACCCGGTTTCTTAAGCAATACCTTCGCCCTGCATCTTGTAGGTCGTGCGGACCTCCGTGGAACCCGACGTATTTGTTGGGTTCCACGAAGGTCCGCACAACCTACGAATGGTATTTTTTTATTTTGGCGAAGGTATTGTTAAGAAGACAAGAAACCCGGTTTCTTAAGAAGACAAGAAACCCGGTTTCTTAAG
>CAZUCT010000339.1:0-6513 GCA_964619285.1 uncultured bacterium
TTATCGCTGAAGCGATTACTACGAACTTTATCGCTGAAGCGATTACTACGAACTTTATCGCTGAAGCGATTACTACGAACTTTATCGTTGAAGCGATTACTACGAACTAGCTTTTTTTTGCTAAAAAGCCGACGTGTTTTTCTCGGAATTTAACGCCGTTGTAATTATCGAGAATAGTTACGGAAAAACCGAGGTTTTCTAAAGCTGTTTTTACCTGTTCGCGGAGATATAATTTTACTCCGTGAACTTCTTTTGATTTTTGATAGCTGTTTCCTATTTTTCTAAATAAAGTAATCTGGCGAGTTAGGGTTGCTTCCTCGAAGTTTTCTTCGTATTCGATAAACATGGTCCATTGGGGATGTTCTACCATTTTTTGAGTGGAAGATTGACCGCCTAAAATTCCCGGTTCGATTAAGTCGAATAAAAAGATGCCGTTGGGTTGGAGGCTGTTATAAATTCTGTGGCATAAATCGGTTAAAGCAGTCCAATTGTTGCAGCGATCGCTCTGATAATTGAAACATTCCCCAATAGAAGTTACTGCCAGACATTTAGGAATGGGAAAATCTAAAAAGGATCCTCGAATAAATTGTGCTTTTGGTGCTTTTTGGCGGGCGATATCTAGGAAGTCTTGAGAATAATCGATGCCGAGAACATCGTAATTATTTGGACTCTGACAAATTTCTCTGGCAAAAATGCCGCTGCCGCAACCTAAGTCTATGATTAAACCGGAGTTTAAGTTAGATTTTGCTAATTGTTGTAAGAGAAAAACTGCGGCAGCTTGAGCTAATTCTCCGTAACCGGTATCGTGAACGTAGGCTAAATCTTTGCCGTAGAATTGGTCTGGTGGGTTGGTGTTTTGTGACATGGTTTTTGGGTTGATTATTAAATTTTTGGTTATTGTGGAGAACGGGCAAGATGCCCGTTCTACGTTCCAAGATTACTTAATTCCCCAGATTCTAACAGTACAATCGTTACTACTGCTGACAATATTCTTACTATCCCTAGTAACAGCCACCGAATTAACCTCGTCTGAATGTCCTTCTAGGGTGCAAAGTAAATCCCCCGAGTGGAAATCCCAGACTTTAACAGTACGGTCGGCACTCCCACTAACAATAGTATTGCCATCAGCCGTAAGGGCCACCGAATTAACCTTGTTTGAATGTCCTTCTAAGGTGCGAAGTCGCTTTCCTGACTGCAAATCCCAAATAGCGATTATATGCTTAGTATTTGTTTCGTCTAACGAGATACTACTACCACCGACAACGGTTTTGCTATCTGGGGTAATGACTAGACAGGATGAACCTCCCAAAGGCAATTTACGGCAGCTTTCCTCACTGAAAACGATTCATCTTTTAACGCTTCAATTACCAAATTTAACCCCGCATCTCCATATTTCATCGCCTCGGAAACGGCAGATACTCGCGCTTTTTCTACATTACAATTCAAGCGCAATTTTACCCCTTCGATGCCTCCCAAAATGGCGTTGTTTGTTGGCGGTGGTGCTTGGCCGCCCATAACGGCATCGTATTTTCTCGGTTGTTTTTGTTCTTCAGCCATAATTTTAATCCTCGTTAACAATTGACAATTGAGGCTGTTTTTGACAAAGAGCGATCGCCTTCATTAAAATCAACCTCAAGGGAAAAAGAAGCACTTTCTATTTCCCAGTCTATCCACGCCAACTGATGCCTGTAAATGCCCTCTATTTCAAACAAAGTAACGGGACGATCGCTTGCAAACGAATCCTCGATAACGGCTGGAGGTTGGTCGTTTGGCGGCACAAAATTATTAGAACCTGGGGGGTTTTCTACATATTCAGTTATCTGCAATAAAGATTTTTTCACCCCATCAAAAATTAAAAGACATTTAGGCAGGTAAATTATCTCATCTCGGTCATTAAGAGGATGACCGGGTAAAATTCCCAGATTATTAATAGGAATTAACAGACGCCAATCTTTAAACATAAATCCCTTTTCTGCTTGGAAAACCAGATTTTTTTGCAAGCTCCAGTCTCCCAAATAACACTCGGTAAAAAAAAGGTAATCGAAATAATTAGCGATCGCTTTCATCAGCTCTTCTCCAAAATAGTCGTTTTCACCGAACCCGACGGTATCGGCATACCATCAGTTCTAAAAAAGCTTTGCCCTGCAAACCTTGTATCCAATTTATCATCCTTTGAAACTACCTGCAATCCCAATTGTTCCAATACCTCCGAACCCAATTTGCTTCGCGTTTCTCGGTCTGGAACTTTTCCGTATGGATTACCTTTGGTAGCATTTATATAAATTCTACCTCCTTGTTTCAAAACAAAAGCTGCTTCTTCCAAAAATGGGGCCTGCGGGCCACTAGCGATGATTTCGCTTGCGCTACCCGGCGGAAAAATTTTCGGCAAGTCCTTAATTGAAGCTCTTATACCAGATTCGGCAACTAAATCAATATTAATTGCATTGGGTATCTGAGAGTTTTTACCCCCAAAAATGTCTATAATTATCTCTTCTCCTAAAGCTAATTTAGTAGCCACCAACTTTGCGCCTTCAGTAATGTTGAGAACTTGGTTCTGACTTGTCATAATTTTTCTTAGTTAACAATTAACAATTAACAATTAACTGCCGCGACACAAAATTAAATTGAGAACGTTTAACTCGTTGGAAGTTAAAAGATAGCGATCGCTAAAAACATTCTCCCGCATTTGTTCCAAACTGTAACTCCTAAAAAGCAGAAAAGGAAACTCTCGATATTTCCGACCGATGGGCAAAGTATTGTAGGCCGGATAAAGATAATGAACGTAACGAGATAAAAGAGTTCTAAACTCCTTTTCCTCCTCCTCTGGTTCCTTTTTATTTGCTTCCTTTTTATTTGCTTCCTTTTTAAGGTACTCTTTCATCACCTCCCCGCTAATAAAAGCAAACAGCGGTATCGCATAATATTGGTCGAAATTTTGACCGTTTACCTCAAACCATTGAGTCCGATCTATCTCATCCTTTCTCAAAAACTTAACAAATTCCCTCGCCCCATTCTTAATACCAGAACCCAAATTTTCGGGATAGTCTTTCCCCTTAATAATCTTCTCCATTTCCTTCATCAACTCCTCATTATTTGCCACCCGCCTAATCTGTTCTTCCCACCGCATCTCGTAAGTTTCTTCTAACTTTTGATTCTTAATCGGAACCACCAACAAATTCCCCGTAATATGACCGGTTTCTATCCTACCATAATCCAACAATTTGTCAAGTTCCATACACAGACGGGGAAATTCTGTATTAAAAGACCGTAACAGCGACAAATAAGAAACTTCATCGCCCCCAGAATTAAACAACACAAACTCCGCCCGTTTTAGAAGTTCCTGGAGACTTTCGTAAACAAACTTAATTCCTTGTTTTTTAGGATTGCGGCGATGTTCGTTTTTCAACTCCCGAATTAAATTAGTCATCTCCCCGCTAAAAGTATTTCCCGCCGCCGCCACCGACTTCCCGCCAATAGGAATCATCATAAATTCTTTCCTGCCCAAACGACCGGCCCCCGCTATCCGCGTCATTATTGAAAGTTTGAGAATCACCAAAATATCTAACAAATTGACGACGCTTTCTTCGATAATTTGTTGTTTTTCTTCTGCGTCGTTTTCTGGATAATAAAGAGCGCGATCGCCCAAATAAAAAATAATCTCTTTCCCCTCATTATCCAGAGTTTTCCTCTCCCCATTTTCCCAATATTCTCCTCTGGCGCGATAAATTACCTGGATGACTTCCATCAGATTTCTCTCTATCTGAAACCGAGGAATTTCTACTAAAATATGTCGCGCCTTGGGAAAAGATAAACCTCGACTCGCCGAAGAAGTCATAAAAACAACTTTTGCATCCAGTTTGTACTTTTGAATTTTCTCTTTATCTCCCTCCGAAAGATTGGCGTGAATTTCCAGATAATCTGTTTTTTCTTTAAACCCTTCAGGTCGCTGCTTCTGAATTTTTTCGATTAACTCCTGCAACCTTCTTTTATCTTGGATGTAAACCAATAATTGCCCGTTTTTGTGCTTATCTAAAAAAGCATTAATGTCTGTAAAAATTTGACCTTGAACCGCTTTAATTAATTTATTATCCGAAGATTTAACCTTATTTTCCTCGAAGCGTTCCACTTGGATAAAAAGTTTGTAAATCAGGTTTAAACTGCTGGCGGGATAGGAGTTAGCATTAATAGCGATCGCCCCCTGTTTCCCCCCAAAATTAAACCGTTCCGCCGACAAACATTCCGCCCCACTTTTAGCAGAACGAAAATAAATTTTATCCGGTTCCGGCGACTTGTTAGCTAAATGTTGTTGGATGACTTGCGGTTCAACTATCGAAGCATCCGCCACAATAATTTTAGCATTAAAACCGTATTTTTTGTCCGTTAATTCGTATTGGTTAAAAAACTTCTTAACCCCGTGTAAAAAATTAACCCCGCTATCATCTCCGGTAATTTCATCCACCATTACAAAAATATGTTTTATCCTCCGAGATATTGCCCGCATTTTTTCTGGCATTATTCCTTTTTGGGGGTTATAAGCACCTTGAAAAATCTTCTCTAAATGCTTCAAAGTATCGCCACCGGGAGTTTTCCGCAAAGATTGAGTCGAAACCGCAGCGACAATATTATTAGATATTTCCTTATCGATGGCAGTATAAATTCCCTGACAAATACTATCAAGCACCCCCGCAGTCCGCTTACCAACATCCTTAATCACCTCAATATTTTTTCGCCGAAAACGCTCGTTTGTAGTAATCGCTTTAGCGATTTTACCATCAGTTTTAATCGGCAAAAAATCCACATTATTTTCCGTAAACTTATCCCGACGTTTATTCCACAAATACTTAACCGTTGCTTTCCCGTAATTTTCGCCGATAACAATAGAATTAGTATTAATGCAAAACAGTTCGTCGCTGGATAAATTACCATTTTCATCGGCAAACTTTTCGATTAAATCGAAATTAACTTGTTTGCGCGGACTGACATATAATAATAGGAAACCCTCCTCGATATGCTCTTTAAGGAAAGTAGCGATCGCCGTAGTTTTTCCTATCCCCGGATTCCCCGTTAAAAACACAAACAAATCCTCTCCCACCAGCGCCCTTTCAATCAATTCGGCATGGGCATCCCTCAACGTCAAACCTTGGGAAATATTTAACTCAGTTGCTAACTCCTTGGGGACGATATCTATGGAGTTGAAAAAACCCTCAATTTTTTCCGTATGAGTCACCCTAGCGATGCCGCCTCCAGAGACGTTAAGCGGTTTTTCCGACAAATCTTTGATTAACTTTTTCCCATCCTTAAAACTCTTGGCAGCGTTGATTTTAATTAACTCCAATACCTCCCGGCGAACGGCCATCATTTCTCGTTCTTTGGGTTCCTTTTGATAAATTTCCGAACAAGTAGTTAAAACCTCGATATTTTCAGGAGTCAAAGAAATAGTGCTGAGGTTGCGATCGCTAGATCCCACCACATTAAAAACCAGCTTGTTATTATCAGTTATTATCCCCGTTTCTTCCAACAAAAACTGATAAAAACTCCTGGCGTAACTGCCAGCTTGAATTAACTTAGCAGTCTCCTTATCCTCCCGTTTAAAAGCAAGTAAATATTTCTTCAAATCCTCAGAAAAACTCCAACCCAAATCCTCACCTTTCCCAGTATCGATGCGCAACTGAGAAAAAAAGCTTTTAGTGGTTAAATGCTTGATATCTTTAAACAACATCTTTCTAATATTTTCGATATCGTCTAACTCCATCAACTGTTCCGCCGCCCCCAGGGAAAATATCGACAAATCCACGCATAAAATCCTCAAATCTTTACCGCAGCGCAATAATATTAAAGTATCTGCTTTTAAAAACTCTCCCTTTTTACCGTATTTAGCAACGTAACTATTTAGATTATTTTGGAAGTCAAATTCGGTCAAAAAACCCGGTTTATTTCCGGCCACTAACTGAGACAAAAGGCCCTTAATTTCCTCCTTGTTATCGTAGTTTTTGTAAGTACCAAAACTGTTATCGCCGCGAAAACTGCATTGGTAATATAAGATTTCCTTGGGTTTGGGAAAACTCTGATTATTCCAACCCGTAGAGCTAATATATTCCCCAAAGAAATTCAAACCCGCGAGGTAGCCTTTTTGGAGGAAATATTGAGACCATCTTTCGAGATTTTTGAGACTTTCTGGGCTAGTAATTCCCTCTTTTCCTGCAATACGTTTAACCATCGCCGGCAATTTTATCCGTTCTAAATCTCGACGATAAAAACCGCCGTAGTTGCGTTCAAATTCGCGGCCTTCGATATAAGCGAGAATGCCAATATTAAAACCAACTTCAAAAATGCGCCCTAAATTTTCCGAAATTCCAGCCTTATTATTTTTCATAATTAATAAGTTCGCGTTCGTAGTAACGACTTTAGTCGTAGTTCGTAGTAATCGCTTTAGCGATTCCTTAAATAATATAGCAATCCGTAGTTCGTAGTAATCGCTTTAGCGATTCCTTAAATAATATAGCAATCCGTAGT
>CAZUCT010000340.1:0-6619 GCA_964619285.1 uncultured bacterium
TCTCAATGCAAGAGGAAAACCTACAATTCAACGCTTTTTGCTAATTGCTAATTGCGTTCTTGCTAATTGCATGGCTCTAGAACGCAATTAGCGATTAGCGATTAGCGATTAGCGATTAGCCATTTTCTATTTTTGCAAATATGGGATGCTCCCAACCCGGTTTTTTCAAAAAACCGGGTTTCTGGAGCTTGACAATCTAAGGAGAAAAATATGAAACCTAAAATAATTTATTCGGCATTCTTGTTAATAACTACATTCTTAGTTATTCCAAAAGCAAGTCAAGCCAATATGATTCCTAATAATTCGCTAACCTTAGAAGTCGCTAGAAACTTGCGCGATCGCCCCGACTTCTTTGAAGAAGGAAGACAACAATTTGAGGAAGAAATCCAAAGATTAGAAAAAAAACGCCCCGAGTCAGTATTAACTATCGAGAATGCCAACCTAAAATGGCAAAAATTTATTTTTGAAGAAAAAATATCCTTCAGAATTTACCTAGCAAACCAGCCTCGCTATCTCTTAGGAGAAAGTCAACCAATATCCGCAGAATTATCCCCCTCAGTATCAGCCTTTTTTGATTCTTTTGAGTTAAATTAATTAGGCTAATTTGGCAAGGCAAAGTACGGGATATAACAGATAAACAATTAACAATTGACAATTGACAATTAACAACATATGACAGCATCCATCGCATTCATCGCTCACGACAACCAAAAAAACGACTTAGCTAACCTAGTGAATCGCTATAAAAGCGTATTTTCTCGCTATCACCTAGTTGCGACCGAAATTACGGGCGATCGCATCGAACAAATAACCGGCTTAAATGTAGAAAAAGTGCTGCCCGGCACTATAGGAGGCGACGCTCAAATAGCAGCTCGCCTGCTCGCAGACAAAGTGCTGGGCGTCTTTTTTTTGGTAGATCCTCTCTACGCCAAATCGGACGAACCGGTTTTACAACCAATATTGCGACTTTGCTTTCTGTACAACATTCCTCTGGCAACTAACCTCGCCACCGCCGAAGCGATCGCCGTTAATTTGGCCCGAGCAACCGTCGCTCACCTCATCTTTAACCCCGTTTCCGGGCAGGGCAACAGCGAAGAAGACCTACAACTAATCGAGTCTCTCTTGGGCTCTCAAATGCACCTGCACGTTCATCTCACAACCCCAGAGCTAGGGGCCGCAGAGTTGGCAAAAGAGGCGATCGCTCAAAAACCCGACCTAATTATTGCCTCTGGCGGCGATGGCACCGTCTCCGCAGTTGCCGAAGCAGCGATCCATACGGAGATCCCGCTCGGCATCATCCCTCGGGGCACCGCCAACGCTTTTGGTGCCGCCCTGGGAATTGGTCCGACTATTACCCCCATCAGGAGCGCTTGCGAAATAATTTTAGCCGGGAAAACTCGCTTAGTGGATGCGGCCCGTTGCGGCGATCGCCTGATGGTTTTGCTCGCCGGCATCGGTTACGAAGCGGAAACCGTGGAAAAAGCAGACCGAGAAGCAAAAAGCCGTTGGGGCGCTTTAGCTTACATCATGGCCGGTTGGCAGCAACTAGAAGAACAGCAACTTTTTGACGTTGAAATCGACATCGACGGCACTATCAAACAATTTCAAGCGGGAGCAATTACCATCGCCAACGCCGCCCCCCCGACTTCGATCCTAGCTCAAGGCATGGGAGAAGCTAGCTTTAACGACGGCTTGTTAGAAGTAATTATTCTCACTTCTAGCAGCAAGCGCCAAACAGTCGCAACTATGATTAGTATGTTAGGCGCGGCCATACTCAAAACTCCCAGTCAAAGGGAAGATGTTATCGGTTTGCGAGCCCGACGGGTGAAAGTGACGACTAACCCGCCGCAAAAGGTGGTAATTGATGGCGAAATTATCGGTCCCACTCCCACCCTAGAAATTGAGTGCATTCCCGCTGCTTTAAAGGTTATGGCGCCCCCCGTTGCTGAAAAGCCAAAGCAGCAAGATTCCTCAGATGTCGCTTTTATGCCCTGGCCTGAAAAGGTGGAAAATTAAAGCGCGAAATAGGGATATTTAGTTAAAATAAGGTATAATAAGATATCCATTATTAGAGGAGCAGTCCCAAAATGAGCGACGAAAACAGACTAGACCGGATTGAAGCATTAATAGAGCGGCTCGGACAAAAAGTTGAGTCCAACGCCCGGGCCATTGAAGCACTCTCGGATGCTTCGGCAGAAGCCAAACGCGATCGAGCCAATCTATATCGAGCAATGGCCGATTTAGCACAGTCTCAAGCTAACCTCCACCAAGCTCAAGCTCGTTTTTACGAACGTTTAGAGCAAGCGGAGGAGCGACAAGAACAATTCGAGCGCCAACAAAACGAGCGACAAGAACGGTTCGAGCGCCAACAAAACGAGCGACAAGAGCGGTTCGAGCGCCAACAAGGCGATATTGTCGAAATCCTCAAACTGCTAACCCAGCAAAACCGACAACCAGACTAACCCCTGATGACTAGAGAGCAGGTCTTGTATGGTCAGAAACCACGGTATCTTATACCACTTTAATAAAGATCTGAAAGACTTTTTGTTAATAGCTAATAGCTAATTGCTAATTGCTAATTGCCTGTCTGACCTTAGGGATTAGCGATTAGCCATTAGCCTGTCTTCAAAAATCGTTAACTCTTTCATAACTTTAACAAACTGGTATTAGAAACCCGGTTTTTCCAAAAAACCGGGTTTCTGGTTTCTTGGCAAGCTCTCTACAAGACTGCTATAATAAACCGACCATTTTTACGACTAAAGTCGTTACTACGAACTGACCTATTGAAAACTATGGCAAGAAAAAAGACAAAACCAGCACCCAAGGCTAATTCTGAGTTAGCCCTTTCTTCAGATCGCGCTCGCTTCGAACAACTAGAAAAAGACCATGAGTGGCTTCTCAAACAGATTAAAAGAAAGCGAACCGAATTGACTAACTTTCTCGAACAAATGCGTTCGATCGCCGTTGAGATCCTTCAACGAAGTCGGCCTTTCCACGAACGACTCGTAGAACTGGATCGAGAAATTCATTCCCTATTTGAAGAAATCTTCACCACTCGCAACTTAGGCAAACAAAGTCGCAAGAAAGTTGAGAAAGTATATCGGATGCTTCAGATGATGGACGTTATTAGTGCCAAACAAGATGAAAGCGAGGAAGATTTAGAGGAAAATTCTACAGAAGAAGACTTTTTCGGGAATGAGGAAAGCTTCAATTCTGACAGGTTTGGCGGCGAAGATAACGTCCCACCGAACCAGGATGATTCTTCCGACTTGAAGGAAATGCGCCGCACTTTCCTCCGCCTGGCAGCAACTTTTCATCCAGACAAAGTGAGCAATAACGAAAATCGGCAAGATTACGAAGAAATTATGAAGGAAGTTAACCGCGCTTATGAGGAGGGAGACATGGCACGGTTATTAGAAATCGAGCGCCAGTATCAAATCGACAAATCAATTAATCTCGATAATGCTTCCAAAAGCGAGATCGAACGACAATGCGATCGCCTGGAAATAGATAATAAATTGCTAGCCAATCAATATGAAAATATCAAATCAGAATTGCGCTGGATGCGACGCACTTCAGAAGGGGAGATGGTTAAGGAATATCGTTCCCTGGTTCGGCAAGGTTTCGATCCTATTGAGGAGGTAACGTCAATGGCCGAACATCAAATTGAACAGGTCGAAGCGGTTCGCGACTTTGTGGCAGATTTTCGAGATCGAAAAATGAGCATTAAAGATTTTGTGAAAGGACCGAGTTTCGGTCAAGAACCAACTGAAGAAGAAATACAAGAAATCATGGAGGAACTGTTCTCTGGGGGAATCGCGATCCGAATTTCAGACCTCTAGAGAATCAGTCAAGAAACCCGGTTTTTCCAAAAAACCGGGTTTCTGAAGCGGGCCCGTAGGACAGGCATCTTGCCTGTCCTCCGAAAGCCTGTTATAACTCCATCCAAGAAGCGATCGCCTCTGTCGATTTCACTAGATGCATCCCCGCCTCGCCAAACCGTTTAAAAGCAGCATCCCCTCGTTCCGTGAAATCAACAACCCCCGGCACCACCACCGCCGAAGTACAATCTTCCAACAGATATATTTTCTTCAGCAAACTAGCATCTTTTTCCAAACAATAACTCAGCAAATCCTCAATCGTCCACGCCACGCAATGACTCTTCGCTTGCCCGGCAATAATTAGCGCGTCAAAACTCAGCAGTTTTTCGATTAACTGCCGATTTTTCGCCGCAATTTGCCGACCGTCGTAAGTATCTAACACTTCCGGTCGCAACACCGAATAATTCTCCGTTAAAGGATTGTTCCCTTTGAGCTCGAACATTGTCTGACTGCTTCTGGCGATGTTATGGAAAAAGATCGCTTCTTCCAAGGCAGACACCAAAGCATGACCGATACCGCCCAACATCGAATGATAAGGCCAAACTGTTAGAGGATATTTGCCATCTTCAGTTAGCTGGCGGGCGTAATGCAAAGCGTGTTTTTGCAGCATTTCGAGGTCGCCATCGGCAATACTATGGGCAACTGCAGGGTTAACTTTCCACGCGCCCTTTTCTACGTCAAGGAAACTGATGTTACTAGCTGGTGATGGACGATCGCCGCTGTCGTTTATCCAGAAAATCGGATGGAAGATTTGCATCGCCGTGTGGGTGTCCATCGTCGGAGCGATCGCGGTTATTGCACCCAGGTTTTTATAAATAAACTCGCACAGTCGAACGTTATCTTCAACTGCCCCACTGCCCGACCGACCGCCCACGAACAACTCGAAGTCGGGAATGCAGAAGGTGTTCTGGGCGTCGATTATTAGCAGGCAAATACGAGTTTTATCTGTTGCTGCCGGCGATATATTTTGTTGTTTTGCCCGCGCTTCGGCTTCCGCTGCCCTTTGTTGGTAGGGTACTCGCCAAACTTCGCCAACTTTTTTCGCATCGAAATGAGATGGTATTGGTAACATAGTTCGTGCATTGATAATTTTGCTCGACAAGCCACCCGTTATTTTTTCTTCGGCTTGCCTCTTAAATTGTAGCGCACCGTGGAATAAACTGCTTTGTAAGATACGTTTAGGTTATACTCATCGAGCAACCACTTTTGAATATCTCCGTAAGTTCTAAAGCTATTATTGGGGTCGTCTAGTTGCTTTTGTAACCCCTCCTGCACTTCTGGGGGAATGACAGGTTTGCGTCCCCCACCTTGCTTGGCCTTCAACAGCCCCGAGATTCCATCGGCCCGATATTGTCTCAGCCAACGTTGGACCGTTATTCGGTTCACCCCCAGAGTAACGGCCAATTCTTTGACAGTTTTCACCTGACCTATTTTTAACAGATACAGCGCTTGGATTTTTTGAAAGCCACCCGCTGTTTTTTGGTGGGTTAATAGCTTTTTTAGCTCTTCGGCAGTCTCCTCGATCTCCAGTTTGCATACTCCTGCCATCTTGATTTTCCCCCTTAACGCTTTGGAATATCTGTAGCATAGCAAAAAGCAACTTTCTGGCTCCTAAGCCTTGGCCTCAGTCTGAAAAAATATTTCCGACCATTGTTATGACAGCAACAGACTAAAAGCCCAATCTTCGCTACAATCGGATGGAGATTTTTTTTAAGGAGAAACTGGCCATGTCCGATCTAAACCGTGGAATTATGAAATTTAAAGGGGCCGATACCCCAGTAGCGATCGCCATCTCCGGCATCCTCGTCTTGGGCGGCATCGCCATCCTCATCGTCTGGGCCCTTCAAACTGCCTATTCTATTTCTTAGAACGGGCATCTTGCCTGTTTCTATTTATTTTCAATTTTTAATTTCGATCGAAAGGTCTGCCCCGCTTATCTGTCAACTTCTGCGATCTAAAGACGCGCAGCTTGGACGGCCCAACGTCTAACTAAGGAGTCGCACAAAAATAAACTACCAGATGAAGGAAAATCGTAGGTCGGGCCGAAGTGAAACGCAACCCAACAAGTCGGTACCTTATTACTACGCAAGTCCTAAGAGTTGGCTGGACCAATGCAGCCCAAAGCGATAACACTCCCGGGTGTTTCCCTAGCCCGGATTATCTGTTGGCCTTTTTGGGTAAAGGCATCGCGTAATTGCGAGACACAACGCTTTTGGCGATCTTAGGGACTGCGATACTTGAGGCAGGAAAGGTTCAGTTAACATAACTCCTTGCGTTTTCCGGGTAATAACGTTTTGCTGCTTATTTTCGTCGTGCATTGCACTTTGATAATGCCGAAAAAGGCGGCATCCGTAAACGTAAAGGGGGAACTATTACTCCTTTTAATGTCCGTTATGGCGATAAGTAGGTAGGCAAAAATATTTGCAGAAAATTTTCCCCGTAGAACAGACATCTTGTCTGTTCGGTGTCTAATTAATTTGGCACTCCTACTTAAAGTTCTTGCCGAAAAAGCAGGAAAAATCTACATCGGTTGGGTTGGCGGTTTTACCAACACCAAGGGTAAGAAAAATATCAGCGTTTTTGACCACCACTGGAAGCGAATCGGACAATTTTCCCCCAAGAAAGTTAAGTTAATTCGTAGGTCTAATAAACTCTGCGTTGTTTGATAAATCACGGCGGTTAAAACGGGTGCATCCCAATTTTGAATAAAGCCAAAAATTTAATGCTTTAGGTCAGAG
>CAZUCT010000341.1:0-6595 GCA_964619285.1 uncultured bacterium
GAGTCATGAAATTATCGAGGGGTAAAAATTACAAATATGGGATGCTCCCTATTTTCTCTCAAACTACTAGCTTCTGTTTGAATTGCCCCCACGGGAATATTACCCGTAGTTGGTTGCTGCATTTGACTCCCGCCCCAGAAGTAAATTAGACCGATAAAAAGCAGACTCAATCCCGTGGGTATCCAGCGTTTTTTTAGAGGAATTTTACCCATAATTAAATAGCAAATAGAGCAGTTAACAGCTAATACTAAAGCAGAAATTCTATATACTCCTAAAATCGAAGCAAATTGTAGAAAAGGTAAATTAGTTGCTTGAGAAAAACCTGGAGTTAACCAAGCAAATTTTAGGGGCTAAGTAGGTAGGCAAAAATATTTACATAAAAATTGACCCGTAGAACGCGGCTATGGCCTGTTCGATGTCTAATTAATTTTGCACAGGTACTTAACATTCCGAGCGAAAATATTCTAATCTCAACCAAATCAAAGGAGCAAAAGAAAGAGCGATCGCCCGATTTAACCGTCGTTTTACTAAAAACAACCCCCAGACAAACAACGCGGGAAAAAGAGCGATCGCCATCCATAAAAGTATGCTAAAACCGGGAAAAATATTCCACAACCACCGCCAACTCAAGCTATAAAATACAAACCCAAAAATAAATCCTCCACCCCGAGCTAGGAGGGATTTTTTAGCAGTTAAAGTAGCAATTAATAGAGGAACAAAAGCTATAAATGCTATCGGCCAGACGTTATATGGTGGGAAACAAAAGGCGAACAGTATCGCAGATATTATAGGAAATATTACCTGTCTCCATTCACCTTTTCCTTCAAAGCTCTTTTTCATTTATTCAATAACCCAGATAGCACCGCTTCTAACACCCTCATAAACCCGATTAATCTGAGAATGGTCCTCAGTCGAAAAATTATCTTTTGACAGTAAAACAGATTTAATTAATTCTCGGTCAATAGGAGTAATTTGGCGGAAAGCAAAGATCCGCTCCACTACTTTTTCCAGAGAAACTGCAGACGAATTGATATTAGTAGATGCCATGTTTTCATCTCCTGACAGTTTTAAGCACAAAAAAGTGCTTTTATTGTTTAAGATTTGTTAAAGATTGGCAGCGATCGCCGCCATAACCTACAAGTGACAATTGTACATAATTATAGCGATCGCTCTCCTTGACAATTATAAAGTTTTTACATAAAATCGCCCATCTTTTAAGTAAAATAACTGAGAAGCAACAAATATTTATAACCATGACAAAAGCAACCATAGGAATTATTGGCGGTAGCGGTCTCTATCAAATGGAGGCCCTCAAAGACATCGAAGAAATACGGATAGAAACCCCCTTCGGGCCCCCTTCCGACGCCCTCATAGTCGGCACCTTAGAAGGAGCAAAAGTGGCCTTTCTCTCCCGCCACGATCGCAACCATCGCCTCCTCCCCTCGGAATTGCCATTTCGGGCCAACATCTACGCCATGAAAAGTCTGGGAGTCGAATACATCATCTCCGCCTCCGCAACGGGCTCCCTCCAAGAAGAAGTAAAACCCTTAGATTTAGTAGTAATAGATCAATTCATCGATCGCACCAAAAATCGCCACTCCACCTTCTTCGGCGAAGGAATCGTGGCCCACATCACCTTTGCCGATCCCATTTGCTCTCAACTGGCCCAAGTTTTGGCAGACGCCGCAGAAAGCTTGAACCTTCCAGATATAACCATCCACCGAAGCGGCACTTATTTATGCATGGAAGGACCTGCCTTTTCTACCAAAGCAGAATCCAATTTATATCGCAGTTGGGGCGCCACAGTCATCGGCATGACCAACCTACCAGAAGCAAAATTAGCGCGGGAAGCAGAAATTGCTTATGCAACCTTAGCTCTAGCAACAGATTACGATTGCTGGCATCAAGAACACGATAGCGTTACGGTAGAAATGGTCATCGATAACTTGCGACGCAATGCCGCCAACGCCCAAAAAGTTATTCGAGAAACGGTGCGGCGAATCCAGGAAAACCCCTTTGTTTCCGACTCTCATTCGGCCTTGAAAAACGCGATTTTAACCCCCTTGGATAAAGTGCCTTATGCCACCAAAGACAAATTGGGATTATTGCTGAAAAAATATTTGTAGAAATGGGGAATAGGGAATTGCGTTAATTGTAGAACGGGCAGGAAAGCCTGTTATCCGCTTAATTCCCCATTCCCTAAAAAGGTACTGGCTCTTGTTCCACCAATTGCAATCGTCCCAATCCCAGCTCCTTACCCGGCAGCGATCGCACCTCAAACAAAGCCACCATATCCTTAAACTGAGGTTTGCCCCGAGATGCCCCAGCAATACCCCGTGCCACAATCAAACCGCACCAACCTACTGTTTGCTTGCAGCGGCGATCCCATTTCTTCTTAGCTTCTAAATGAACCGGATCGTCTTCTCCAAACTCCCCAAACAAATGAAGCATACCATCCCTAGTTTTGAGAATCCCCAAATCGTAATTAGCATCTACTCTGGGATCTTCTCCAGGATTAAAACAAATGCCATCGAGTCCCTCCGATTCCTGTATATCCTCAATCAACTTATTTGCTTTTGGCAAGGAAGTTTGAATCAAAACCACCGGCAAACCCTCCCCGGATGTCTTGATTTCTTCAGTAGCTTCTTGATGCCACTTAGTGTTATCGCGCAAATATTCCACGCTCTCCCAAGGCAGCACACCCAGACTCAGGAAACAACCCGGCGGAACCAGATCGTCCCTTAGCACTGGCATATCCAGCTCGAACTCTTCCTCTTCTGCCACTGCCTCTGCCACCATTTCTATAAGTTCCTCTGCCACCTCTGGCATAGTTGAAACTTTAACAGTAGTAGTTTTCTTTTCCAGATGTGGCTCTGGAAAAGGAATGCGATAATTGCCTGTTATAGCAGGGAATTTTTTTGTAGCAATGCCAAATTTCCGATGAGAAGCGCGCAAAAACCGATGCAAAGCTTCTAGAGCAACTAAAACTATAGCCGCTTCTTCTTCATACAAAATAGAGCGCAACCCTTCTAAAGGATGAAGGTTGCCAAAATTGGCTTTAACTTCTGAAGCTGAAAGCGTTCCTATTCTAACATCCTCATCCTCATCCTCATCATCCGTGGTGCTTTCAAAAGTGACAAACAAGCAATCTTGTCCTAAAAAAGCTTCTTCCAAATCCTCGAAAGATTGCTCGTTAACTACTCGCTGTCTAAACCTTTTTAGGGAATCTAAAGACCGATAAAAAAGCACCCCATAATCCATTCCCAGTTTGCCTAGAGTACAAACATAAAGCTCTTTTAGATCCCACTCATTGAGTTCTATAGAAATTATTTGATGTTCTCCTAAGATTTCCCAAGGAGCATCGTCCCAAATTTGATAAGCTTTTTCTAATAATTTTTCGGCGTACTCAGGGGGTAAATTGGGGGGGCGACTTTCGGCCACTTCCTGTAGGCCCCTAAATATTTCATCGATGAGGGGCAAGTCCGGAACGTAATCGATCGTAATTCCCAAATCTTGTAATACCCCCCGCAAGAAAAATTGAATTTCTCGATCTTTGACTACAATTTTCTGGGGACGAACTTGAGGGGCCGGACTTTGGGGGTGTTCCATCGCCCGGAGTAAGGTACGGACAATTACTTCCGGGCCAGTATCTGAGGACACCATGTCCATTGCTCGTACCATGCCTTGAGAACCATCGACCCAGATGACGCACTCTCCTTTTGCTTCTTCAGACTCTTTTGGGTCAACACTTGGACTGGAGTCAGCAGACATGGGACGGCGATCGCCTTCCCAGACGCTAGGTACTTGTTGTAATTTCTGTAAACGACGAACTGTTGAAGGATTTAACGCTGCCATAGAAATGTGTTGAGTTGGAGGCCATCGCTGAAAATTTGATCGTTATTAGGACTTACGCAAAAAAACCTATTTCTGTCATTGCGAGCCACAGCGAAGCAATCTCAAGCGTATTTTTTTCGTTTCTCATGCGTAAGTCCTGGTTATTTCATTTAAGCACTAATTGGCATTTGTCAGATCATAACACGAAAAAGGGACGGGAGTTTGGTAGCCCCGTTGTTTTAACACGGGGCGGAAAAACGAGCGGCCGTTTCAACCGCCGTGATGAGGGTCATTGATGTATTCCCAAATCTTAGCGGTGCTGACTTTCCCGGTAGTGTCATAAAAATAGCTGTGGGTCCACAGACTAGGCAACTTACATAGTTCTGGGAACTCTTGTCGCAGCAGTCTGGATGACCTGCCTTTTAAAGCCTTAACTATTTTGTGGATAGCTACGTCGGACCCATCCTCTACCAATAAGTAGGAGTGCCAAATTAATTAGACACCGAACAGACAAGATGTCTATTCTACGGGGAAAATTTTCTGCAAATATTTTTGCCTACCTACTTACATGAACATGGTCTGGGGCTATTTCTAACCCGGGAGCATCCCATATTTGTAAAAATATTTTTTCTCAAATCTCGAACCTCCAACATCTCTGACCTCTGACCTCTGACCTCTGACCTCTGACCTCTGACCTCTGACCTCGTTAGTTCTTTTCCTTATTGCTGGCCATTTTATCCTTTTTCTCCTAACTCATACTCGCAACGAGTACTCTCGAATGACTATTTTGGAGCTAAAATTGATAAAGCTGAACCATTAACCCAATCAAGATTTATGACACAAGCCGTTCAATCCCAAGAAAAGGGTATTTTAATGAGCGATGCCGCTCTCAAGCAGGTTTTATTTCTCAAAGAAAAACAAGGAAAAGACCTTTGTCTGCGGGTAGGAGTCCGTCAAGGAGGTTGCTCTGGAATGTCTTATATGATGGACTTTACCGACCCTAGCAGTATTAGAGAAGATGATAAGGTCTTCGAGTACGAAGGTTTTAAGGTCGTTTGCGATCCCAAAAGTCTTCTTTACCTCTACGGTTTGGTCTTGGACTACAGCGACTCTTTAATTGGCGGCGGGTTTCAGTTTACTAACCCCAATGCCTCTCAAACCTGCGGTTGTGGTAAATCTTTTTCTGCTTAGATGAGGATTTTTAGTCCTCTTTTTCCTAGGGAGCAGGCAGGAAGGTATAACTAGGAATATAAATAAAAGTAGGACTCTTAGCACGAATTGGGACAATTGTCCCAGTTCGTGCTAAACTTTTAACGGCCAAAACACATCTAAAATCTAAACTCTAAAATCTAATGGCTGAGAAAGCAGAAGAATTGTACCAACAAGGATTAGAAAGGTATCAAGCTGGAGAAGGGCCAGATACCCTCATACCCGTATTTAAAGAAATTACCACCAAAAGCCCGAAAAATAGCAGCGCTTGGATTAGTTTGGCGTGGTTATATCTGTTAAACGACAAACCAAAATCTGCTTATAAAGCAGCTAAAACCGGAGTTAAATTAAATCCAGACGACCCCCAGGCTAGAGTGAATTTAGCGATCGCCATGGTGGAATTAGGAGAAAAAGGGGTGCGTTCCCACGTTGAAAGAGCAATGCAAATGATAATGGTTGACTCAGATTGGAAAGATGAAGTTAAAAACAATATCGAAGAAGGATTGCAGCGAAAACCCGGTTGGAAAAGTTTAATTAGGGTCAAAAATTGGCTTTTTGAAGTCTAGTTTGCTCCACTAAGGGACTTGAAAAAAATAGAGTAACAATCGTAGGTCGGGCTCCGTGCAACGGAACCCAACGCCGATATTTTATTAAACTGCAAGTCCCTAATTCGATTCGAGAGGAGCTAAATGAGTATTTATGCTCGTTTATATTTTTTAACAATTATTTACACTAATTTACCCCGATCCGGACCAAAGCTATGTTATAATTCAAAAACTTCGATAGAACCCAAAATCCATCTGGGCTTTCAAAACTATTTAATAAACATAAGGAGTTGTAACAAATGAATTTAGACAAAGAAAACGTAAAAGTTAAACCAGAAACCCGCAACCACAAAGGATTCTTCGTGCAACAAGCAGATTACAAGCTGATGAATATTGAAGACTCTGGCTGGGCGTTAATTTGCATCGATAATGCAGTCTGCCACTATGTAGATCCAGACAACTTGGAAAACGAGACCGGCGAATTTCGGGGGGCAAACCGCTAGTAACTAGACTGCTCAATCCTTGAAAAACTTTAAATATTTTCGTAGCGATGGCTGCCACAAATTCAGTGGCAGCCACATTTTTTGGATGCAACTTTGAATAGAACCAGAGACTTATCGCTTTTTGAAGACAGGCTAAGTACCTGTGCAAAATTAATTACATACCGAACAGGCCATAGCCGCGTTCTACGGGCAAATTTTTCTGCAAATATTTTTGCATACCTACTTAGGACTTGCGTAGTAATAAGGTACCGACTTGTTGGGTGGAGGTTCGCTCTGCCCGACCTACGATTTTCCTTCATCTGGTAGTTTATTTTTGCGCGACTCCTTAATGGCTAATGATTAGTGGGACTTAAACAGAATTTAATGCCAAATAAAGCCTAAACTGGCTTTGTAAGAGGTAAAGACAGGGTGCATCTCAATTTTGAGGAAAACCTACAATTCAACGCTTTTTGCTAATTGCTAATTGCGAGCTTGCATGGCTCTAGAACGCAATTAGCGATTAGC
>CAZUCT010000342.1:0-6442 GCA_964619285.1 uncultured bacterium
AACCAATCCCTGAAGCGATTACTACTAACCAATCCCTGAAGCGATTACTACTAACCAATCCCTGAAGCGATTACTACTAACCAATCCCTGAAGCGATTACTACTAACAAATTGGTAATTATGTCATACAATAAAACTAACAAACCAGTCATTGTCGGTTTAGAAAATATCGCTAAAATTTATGTCATGGGCGATGTGGAAGTTCGCGCCTTAAACGGCGTCAGTTTAACCATAGAAGAAGGCGAATATTGTTCGATTATGGGGGCATCCGGTTCGGGGAAATCTACCTGCATGAATATTATCGGTTGTTTGGATCGCCCCACCACTGGCAGTTATTATCTCGACGGTTTGGATGTGGCAAAAACTCCAGAAAAAGACTTAGCTAGAATTAGAAATATTAAGATCGGATTTGTCTTCCAACAATTTCATTTATTACCTCAATTAAGTGCCCTTGATAATGTCATGTTGCCCATGGTTTATGCGGGGGTTTCGGGTAAGGAAAGAAGGGAAAGATCCGCAGAAGCTTTAGAAAAGGTGGGGCTGGGAAATAGGATGAATAATAAACCCAATCAACTATCTGGGGGGCAACAACAAAGGGTAGCGATCGCCCGGGCAATTGTTAACCGTCCGGTGTTATTATTAGCAGACGAACCAACGGGGGCATTAGACACTAAAACTACTCAAGAAGTCTTGGATATTTTCACAGAATTAAACAGCAGCGGTATTACGGTGGTAATGGTAACTCACGAACCAGAAGTTGCCAAACAAACGAGGCGCATAGTTTGGTTTACTGACGGTAAAGTTGTTAATTCTCATCTGACTCCAGAGGATTTACATAGCGCAGTTTAAATCTTCAATTTTTGGGAAGAAAAAGAACGGGCCTCCCCGCCCGTTCTCCAGTTATGGCCCTCTTAAAAAAAATTTCTCAGAAAAGAAGAAAAGCCCTTGACAAAAGCAATTTTTTTGAATATAATTAGATTATAAGGTGGCGTTCGCCCCTACGCTTGATTTTTTAATCAAGTACGGTCAAAATAAGGTGGGACTGAAGTCCTGGGAAGCTACTAAGTCGGTTTCCAAGCTTCGTTTTTAAACTAGGTTTTGGAGTTCGATTAAATCGGGGTATTTGGTAATGTCTATACGCTGAGTTGCCCAAGAAAAAAAGTGTTTTTTGAAGGAAAATATGTGTAGCTTTTCGTTTTGCATAGCTTTTTGTAAATCTTTTCCATGAAACCAGATCGTGTATTTTTCCTGGTTCCAAAAATCATCTGAATCGAATATTTGTTGATAGCGTTTGAGATGTTTATCGAACTCTACTTCGTTAATATTTGCCAGGGAGGCGCTGAAGTCATCAATTAATTTTTTCACTTCTTTAACGCAATCTTCTAAAACTAGCGAACTTGGTAAATCTCCGCTGCTTTTTTTCCTCCAAGTAGTATTAATTTCCTGCCAGCGATAGCCCGGTTTTAAGCGCGATAAAGCCCATCGAACTGCTTGATAATCGGCAATAATTTCCGCGCTTCTTTTAATCCAGTCGTTAATCTCATTAATACCAGGAGATTCGCCATATTTCCAGTTAGGGCCTTCGGCACTTTCACTCCAATAAGTGTCAATTAAAGTAGCATCCAAAAGATAATTTTCAATACAGGCACGATAGCTTAAAAAAACTGGTTTATTTTCAAAGGGAGAAATTAACTGAGGAGTTGAGGGAGGTTCTTTATCAAAATCGCGATCGCGAAATGCCAAATATGATGGTTTTGTTTTTTCGCTATAGTTAGAAATATATCCTTGAATAAAAGCACCAAGACTAAATTTCCCCCCACTGGGAACTACTTTAGTATCTAAATTATTTGTAAGAACATTGAGAATTGCATAGTCATAACTGTCTGGCGTTCCTTCACAAAACAGTAACTTTATTTTGCCAGGAGTAACGGTTGTCACAGCTTACTCCTCCACCCTAATAACAGATTCATTATCGAGAATTTGAACTACTGAATCCGAATGAGTAGTAATAATAAATTGGTTATTATTTCCTAACTCATTTCTCATCATCGCCCTAATCATAGCTTGTTGCAGTGGTGGATGTAAATGCAGTTCTATTTCATCTATTAAAATAACTGAATTGTGAATATTCCAGTTAGCAAAATCAAACAAAATCGGAAAAATTGCTCTTTCTCCGCCAGACATTTCTGAAATTTCATAATGACGTTTACCGTCAAACAAATAAAACAAAAATTCATTCATCACATCGTCAATATTTTCTGGAGGTACGGAACCCAGAAAACTTCTTTCTGGAAAAATACTTTTATAAGACTTTTCCACTTCTGCAAATAAGTCTTTTTGTCCGGGGCGAAGCTGAGAATAATTTCCTTTAATTAAGTTGTCGTGGAATCGTTGATAACTATCCAGACGGCGACGCAGTTTTTCTTCATCAAATTGAATATTTTTACCAGTTTCTTCCGCTGTCAAACTCGTAGAGGTTCGCTGTTCGGTGTACCAAAAAACAGTACCAACCCGCTTAAATATCTCAAACCCTTCTGCATGGTAGCTTTTAATCTGACGCGCATATTCTCTACCTTTAAACTGGAACAACTCCGAAGCAGTTTTTCCTTTAACTTTTTCGCCTTTTAAGCTTAATAAAACTTGGGGAAAATCCGAGGGAGGATTCTCTAAATCTATCCCTATTTCTACACAATTTTGATAAAATTCTTGAGTCGCTTTTCCTTCGTTTTTAGAAAACTCCACATCAATTTCAATCTCAGAAGGAAGGGGCCAATTTTTGCTAGTTAATTCCCAATTTAATCCAGGCCAGTTTAACTCGGCAGCATTTTTTAAGCGCCCGGTAGCATCGCCTAAAGTAGCAGCGATAGCTTGCAAAATTGTTGATTTTCCCGAACCGTTTTTACCCACTAATACGATTAGATTTTTAGCAAATCCTGTTTCTGGTTCGGTAAAATCTAATTTGCTATCTCTAAATTTTTTAAAATACTTTAAATTGATAGATTTTACTTTCATTATTGCCTCTAAATTCGTTAATCGAGACTGCAATTAATATCGGATCGGAAATATCTAGCAGCAGTTGTTAGGCGTTCGAGACTTCGGGTAAGTTCAATTCTACTATTAAACTACTCATCTGTTTGGGAGCATCTCATATTTGCAAAAATAGAAAAATTGTTCATCCCGCTTATTTATTGCTTTACCATTAACAATTGACAATTGAGAAAATCGTTAAATTCTTGGTTTTCTTCAAAATTGAGATGCACCCATCTGTTTTCCTTTTAATAGACGGCGACGAACATCTTTAATATCTAGTTTATAGCAATTTACAACCAGAATAAAAAATCCATTGGCCCTTTCAAAAAAAAATTTTCAGAAAAGAAGAAAAGCCCTTGACAAAAGCAATTTTTTTGAGTATGATTAATTTATAAGGAGGCGTTCGCCCCTACGCTTGATTTTTTAATCAAGTACGGTCCAAATAAAGTCAAGCGATCGCTCTTTCCTAATCCTCATCAGCTAACCTTTGAGCATGACGATACAACTGCTGGCTGATGCGAAATTCACAAGCAATAAGCTCGTCTAACAAAGGCGTTATCGAAGCAATCAATCCGCTTTGTTTGGCAAGAATTAACGTTCCTACAGTACCTAAATGATTTAAACCAATTTCTCTGGCAAAACGCCTTCCTCTAGCTTCATCAATTAATAACCAATCTGCTTGTAATTCCATAGCCAAAACAATAGCTTCGCTTTCCCCCAAATCTAAATTTTCTCTCAAGCGATCGACTGCCAGGCGATCGCTAATATTAACTACTCGTATCCAGTGGGCATTTTCCACTTCCACTACTCCAGGACGCCCCGCCCCAAAACTTACTACTTCTGCTCTAACTGCTGTCGGCAAATATAATTCATCGTACAATTCATAAAGTAGATAAAAATGACCTATCCTAGCTAAAGAAATTAAAGGGCCTGAATTGGAAACTACTATCATTTTTTCTTTTTCTTCACTAAACTTTGGGCGGCAGCAATTTGTTCGGCTAACTCCGCAGGAGATTCGGTAAAATAGGGAATATTATTTCTGCCTAATAACTCGATAAAATCCCATTTAGATATTCCTAATAACTCTCCTCCTTTACCGCTAGAAATGCGCTCTTGTCTGAACAACTCTAAAACAGTTAGTTCCTTGATTTTGCTTTCGAGTTGCGACTCGGGAACGTCGAGGACTTCCACTAAGCCTTTTGGTAAGTTCAATTCTACTATTAAACTACTCATCTGTTTTCCTTTTTTATTTTAGAGAATACTATTTAAAACAAAAATCCTTGTTTTGTCATTGCGAGGCGGTTAGAAAACAAGTTAAATTCTTTACCTCTTGCCTCTTGCCTCTTGCCTTTTGCCTTCTTCAGAGATTGCCACGGGGGGACATGACGATGAAACACCCAACTTAATTCTTACCCATCCCCCCTCGCAATGACAAAATAGAAGTCTTTTTTGCCTAAATTAGTCTATCATAGAATACAATTAACATTAAATACCCACCTTTAACAAAAGACAATGTTAACCAAAGACAAAACCCAAACCACAACCAATTGGCAAAAAATAGCCAAAGAATTTGAAAAAATAGTCGGTAAAAATAGCGTCATCCAACGCCGCGAAGAATTATTAGTTTACGAATGCGACGGACTGCCGAGTTACCGTCAAAAACCCGCTTTAGTGGTACTGCCGCGAACCACCGAACAAGTAGCAGAAGCAGTAAAAATATGCGATCGCCACAACCTCCCCTGGCTTCCCCGAGGCGCCGGAACCGGTCTTTCTGGGGGCGCTTTACCCATAGAAAACTGCGTCTTAATCGTCACTTCTTTAATGCGCAAAATCCTCAAAGTTGACCTCGAAAACCAACAAGTAATCGTTCAACCGGGAGTAATAAATAACTGGGTAACGCAAGCAGTAAGCGGCGCCGGTTTCTTCTACGCCCCAGATCCTTCCAGCCAAATAGTCTGTTCCATCGGCGGTAATATTGCTGAAAATTCCGGCGGCGTTCATTGCCTCAAATATGGCGTAACAACCAATCACGTTTTAGGCTTAAAAATAGTCACTCCCGACGGTTCAATTGTTAACATTGGCGGCAGCATTCCTGAAATGCCCGGTTACGATTTAACCGGCTTATTTGTCGGTTCCGAAGGTACTTTAGGCATCGCCACAGAAATAACTTTAAGAATAGTTAAAACCCCAGAAGCAATTTGCGTCGTCTTAGCAGACTTTCCTAATATCGAAGCAGCCGGACAAACCGTCTCCGATATTATTAGCGCCGGCATCATTCCTGGCGGTATGGAAATCATGGATAATCTCAGCATTAATGCTGTCGAAGATGTCGTGAATACTGGCTTATATCCGCGAGATGCTGGAGCTATTTTATTAACAGAATTAGACGGCTTGCAAGTAGAAGTCGATACTAATAAAAAGCGAGTCGCCGAAATTTGCAAGCAAAACGGGGCGCGAAATATTACCACGGCAAGCGACCAAGAAAAGCGTTTAAAAATGTGGAAAGGTCGCAAAGCTGCTTTTGCCGCAGCGGGAAATATGAGCCCCGATTATTACGTTCAAGATGGGGTAATTCCTCGAACCAAAATGGTAGAGGTTTTGCAAGAAATTGAGAATTTAAGTAAAAAGTCTGGTTACAAAATTGCCAACGTCTTTCACGCCGGCGACGGCAACCTCCACCCGTTGATTCTTTTCGATAATTCCATCGAAGGTGCTTTAGAAGAAGTGGAAGAAGTGGCGGGAGAAATTCTCAAATTTTGTGTAGAAGTTGGTGGCAGTTTATCTGGAGAACACGGCATCGGTTCCGATAAGAAATGTTTTATGCCCTTTATGTTTAACGAGACAGATTTGGAAACCATGCAATGGGTACGCCAAGTGTTTAATCCCAAAGGTTTAGCTAACCCCGAAAAAGTATTTCCGACTCCCCGAACTTGCGGAGAGTCGGCTAATCTTCAAAAGGTTAAAAACTTTGAAGGGGTGGAGGTTTTTTAGGTAATTAACAATTAATAATTAACAATTAACAATTGACAATTGGAGATTTTGACCAAAAAAATGGGTCTCAAGCCTCGCCCTTTGAGGGCGGCTTTTTCTAAAATCTAAAGTTGCCAATTTTCAGGTTTGTGCTAAAATGAAAAAGTCGCGGGCGGGCAGTCTGAGACTTTAAACGGACATGGAGAAATGGTAATTCTATCCGTAAAAAGATAGTTCGTTTCAGCACCAATCAGTGTCAACCCACCAGTAGCTCTAGGGCAACAGTAGGAATCCTCGCTCGTTTACGGCGATGAGGATGTCAATAACCTTAGAACTGTCCAATTTTTTTCCGCAATTGCGGACTTTTTGTAACCAATTGGTGACATTTTTTTTTGACCTTCCCTCAATGACAATTGTCAGTTGGGGAGATTTTTGTCACCAAT
>CAZUCT010000343.1:0-6441 GCA_964619285.1 uncultured bacterium
TTACTACAAACTTTTTTTATCGCTAAAGCGATTACTACAAACCTTTTTTATCGCTCAAGCGATTACTACAAACCTTTTTTATCGCTAAAGCGATTACTACAAACCTTTTTTATCGCTAAAGCGATTACTACAAACTACAAAAAAACTATGCAATATCCTCGAATAAAATTTATCAACATCAAAGGTTATCGAACATTTAAAGACTTTAGCGCCACTCTATCAGATTTAGAAATAATAGTAGGAGCAAATGGGGCGGGAAAAACCTGTTTGTTTGAATTTCTAAAACTGTTGAGAAATGGCATGACAAAAGCTATTTCTCCCGAAATCCTCGCCGGTTCCCTCGGCAAAAATGTCTTCCACGTCGGCGGGGAAGAAAAGATTCAATGGCAGCTAGAAATTGACCTAGACGAAACTACAAGTCTGCGCTATTTGGGAGAAATATTAGGGCCGATTAATTCCCCACAAATTGCCTGGGAAAAAGTAGAGGCAGTTAAACCTTTTAACGGAAACCAAGAACCTCCTATTTTATTAGATGTTAAGGAAAATAGCGGTAAAGTTGGAGAAAAATTAGAGGAAGAAATAACCGCGCTTCCCAACGAACTCGCCTTAAGTAAAATCGACAATCCGGCGATGGTAAATCTTTACAAATTGCGGGAATATATCAGCGGTTGGAAGTTTTACAATTCCTTGAATATTGCCAGAGAAAAAATTAGTCAACCAGTGCTTATCAAACCAGAACCAATACTGGATGATGACTGCGGAAATATTAGTGCTGTTTTGTATTATTTTATGAAAGAATATCCCAAGATATTTCGTCACATACAAGTACACTTGAGAGGGGAAATTGCTAAGTTTAAAAATTTTCAAATAAAAACTTGGGAAAATTCAGGAGAAGTTATGACATTCGTAGAAGAAAAAAACCTCGATGGAGAGTTAAAAATTGGCGATTTAGCCGATGGCAGTCTCCTAGCTATTTGTTGGTTTTGCGTCTGTCTGCATCCCCAACCGCCCTCTTTAATTTGCATTGATGGAGTCGAAGATTGTCTTCATCCAAAAATGTTCGAGCTTCTGGCAGCTTTTCTTGAGGAAGCGGCAGAAAAAACTCAGATTTTTGCTATTACTCATGCTTCTTTTTTACTGCAATTTTTCGATATTTCTAAAATTGCTGTTATTAGAAAACCCCAGGATAAAACTGAATTTATAAAACCGGGGAATTTTCCAGTAATCATAGATATGCTTAAGGATTTGGGCAGCCACGAAGTAGAATATTTACATTGGAGCGAACAATTGGAGTTGATGGCATGATAATTAAGATTTTTGTTGAGGGAAAGTCTGATAAGAAAGCAATGGAAGAATTGTTAGCTCCTTTAATTTATGAAAAAAATAATCTGGGTATTGGCATAAATTTTTATACTGCTAAAACTGGGGATGCTAAAAAATTTTTGTTGTTAACAGTGCCAAAATTAGCAGTCGATATTGTTTGCAATCAGCCTGATGTAATTGTAGCAGTTATGCCGGATTTATATCCGAAAAATAAAGGGTTTCCTCACGAAACTTTTGCGGAATTAGAAGCAGGAATAATGGAAAGATTCTCTCGCGCTTTGGAAGCAAAAGGTTTGGCAGGCGATTCTCGATTTCGAGAGCGATTTAAAGCTTTTTGTTTTCAACACGATTTAGAAGTATTAATTCTCGCTGCTGAAGAACAGTTAAAAGAATATTTGGAAGTTGATTCTTTTAAGATTTCGTGGAAAATTCCAGTGGAAGAACAAAACCACGATTTACCTCCCAAACGTATTGTCCAAAGACTGTTTGAAAGTTGCGGTAAAAAGTACCAAGAATCTACAGATGCGCCGTTAATATTAGGTAGTGCCGACTATCAGAAAATAGGCGATCGCTGCCCCCAATCTTTTAAACCATTTATCGATTTTCTGGAAAATCTTAAGTAAGGTGCGCGTTGCGCACCCTACTAGCTTTTGGGGCAATTAGCAATTAGCAATTAGCAAAAATTGACCCAATCTGTTATAAACTATAATAAATCGATCGTTATTAAACTAAAATATGGCTTACAGAATGGATCGCCGCGCTTATGCGGAAACTTACGGGCCCACGGTGGGCGATCGCGTCCGTCTGGCAGACACCGACCTTTTTATCGAGGTCGAACGCGATTATACTACCTACGGGGATGAAGTCAAATTTGGCGGGGGCAAAGTCATCCGCGACGGCATGGGGCAGTCTCCCATCTCTAATGCCGATGGCGCGGTCGATATGGTAATCACTAACGCTCTCATTCTCGATTGGTGGGGTATCGTTAAAGCAGATATCGGCATTAAAGATGGCAAAATCTATAAAATTGGCAAAGCGGGCAATCCTTACATCCAAGATAATGTAGATATCATCATCGGTCCGGGCACCGAGGCAGTGGCCGGAGAAGGCACGATCCTAACTGCGGGCGGTATCGATTCCCACATCCACTTTATCTGCCCCCAACAAATAGAAACGGCGATCGCTTCCGGCATTACTACGATGTTAGGCGGTGGCACCGGTCCTGCCACTGGTACTAACGCTACTACCTGCACCCCCGGTCCTTGGAACATTCACCGAATGTTACAGGCCGCAGATGCCTTCCCGATAAATCTCGGTTTTATGGGCAAGGGCAACAGCAGTCAGCCCCAAGGACTTGTAGAACAGGTGCTAGCGGGGGCGATGGGTTTGAAATTGCACGAGGACTGGGGCACTACGCCGGCAGCGATCGATACTTGTTTGACTGTTGCGGACGAATACGACGTGCAAGTGGCAATTCATACGGATACCCTCAACGAGGCCGGTTTCGTGGAAAACACGATCGCCGCTTTTAAAAATCGCGCTATCCATACCTATCACACGGAAGGGGCCGGCGGCGGACACGCCCCAGATATTATCAAAGTCTGCGGCGAAGCTAATGTTTTGCCGTCTTCCACCAACCCCACCCGCCCCTATACTCTCAACACCCTCGAAGAACATCTGGATATGTTGATGGTATGCCACCACCTCGATCGCTCTATTCCCGAAGATGTGGCTTTTGCGGAGTCGCGGATCCGCCGCGAAACTATCGCCGCCGAGGATATTTTACACGATTTGGGCGCGTTTAGCACTATCGCTTCAGACTCCCAAGCCATGGGGCGAGTTGGAGAAACGATAATTCGCACTTGGCAAACCGCTCACAAAATGAAAGTGCAGCGCGGTTTTCTGCCGTCCCTAAATCCTCCTTTTCAAGAAGGGGAAAGTCGGCATTTGAGCCAAAACGATAATTTCCGCGCCCAGCGATACATCGCCAAATATACCATTAACCCGGCTATTACTCACGGTATCGCCGAGTATGTGGGTTCCGTGGAAGAGGGTAAGTTAGCGGATCTGTGTTTGTGGCAACCGGCAACGTTTGGGGTGAAACCGGAGATAGTTATTAAAGGAGGGGCGATCGCCTACGCGCAGATGGGCGATGCTAATGCCAGCATTCCTACGCCCCAACCGATACATATACGACCGATGTTTGGTAGTTTTGGAGGGGCGATCGCTGCTACTTCTTTAACTTTTGTTTCTCAGGCAGCGTTAGAGCGAGACATTGCCTCCCAATTAAAATTAAACAAACCCACGGCGGCAGTTTCCAATACCAGGAATATCGGCAAGCGGGATTTGAAATTAAACGACGCTTTACCTCGCATAGAAGTCGACCCAGAAACCTACGAAGTGAGAGCAGATGGGGAGTTGTTAACTTGCGAACCGGCTACAGTTTTACCGATGGCCCAGCGTTATTTCTTGTTTTAACAGTTCGTAGTAAGCACTTTAGTGCTAAAAAATGGTATTTTCTCAAGCACCTAAATGCTTACTACGAGCTAACTATTTTTTACCCCATTAAATTTTTACCCAATCAAAAACAATGAAAAGAATTTACTGGTTGTTTGCCGCCAACATGACCGCTTATTTACTCCTAATTTTGAGCGACTTTTTTAACCTAAAAATTCCTCTAGTCTCCAAATCTCTAACAATCAAACCAGAAAATGTTTCAACTGTGGGAAGTTTAGACACCAAAAATCTGCCCTCGTATTTAGTAGATATTCCCTCTCCCATTCCTACCCCAATTCCAAGTCCCACTCCGCCTCCAATTCCCGAACCAACCGAAGCGGTAATTGCTGTTAGTTTGAGTCGAGAACCAAATCAAACTAATTCCGAAGATACTTTAAAAGCAATTTCTCTAGCGGGAGACGACACCACTGCATTTTTAGACATTCGCGGCGTCGGAGATGCTGGCATGGGATACACCCACACCCAACCTTATAAGCTGACGGATAAATTCCACGGAGTAACGACTAATTTTGCCGAAAGACTCGATAATTTTGACCCCGAGGGAAAAGCTTATCGCGGGGATTTATCTTTTATTAATTGGGAAAGTACCATCGGCACCGTTTGTAACAGATTTTGGGCACCGAGAAGCGGGCGAGCTTTTGCCTTTATGTCTCACCCAGATAACGTAGTTAAAGCTTATGAAAAAGGCTTTAATATTATTGGTTTGGCTAACAACCATACCCGAGATTGTCCGAGTGCGGATAATGGGGAAAATGGGGCTTTAGTTTCTGCAAATTACATGGAAAAATTAACCGAAGAATTGCAAGCAGACTGGTTGTGGCATGGAGTGGGAACTCAAAAAACTGCACGAGTTAAAACCTTCGAGGTTAAAGGTCGCCAAATAAAGGTCGCTTTTGCTAATATTTATTTAGCCGATGGCGACTGTACTTATGTAACTTGTCGGGCCGACAAATTAACCGTGTTGCGATCGCTCCGAGATGCCGATGCAGACTTGCGAATTTTATCCATCCACAGTTGGACTGGCGAAACCCAAAAAGAGTTAGTTAATACTGGAGTTAAATTCATTAAATATTACAACGGCGACATCGTTTTCGGTCACGGCCCCCATCGCGTCGAACCGGTGCGAGTTGTAGAATCTCTTAACGGCAAAAAAGGAGTAATGTTTGAAAGTTTTGGTAATTTTATCCACCCTTCCCTTGGGTCTAGCAACAAGCATATTATCGGGCGAGTTTTATTCGATTTGGATACTCTTAAATTGCGACAAGTGCAAATAGTTCCCATTGCCGTAAATCGAATTACCGTCAGTTTTAATTCGATTAATCCTCTGTCAGTTCCCGCTAATTTGACCTGGAAAAATATTGAAGATTCTACCTGGAAAAGCGGAGTTAATTCCCGCGTTCGCGGAGCTTATTCTAATATTAGGGAATAGGGAATGGGGAATGGGGAATGGGGAATAGGGAATGAGGGAATGGGGAATTGTTAATTGTCAATTGCTAATTGTTAACTGTCAATTGTTAATTGTTAATTATTTTTTGGGCGTATTGATAAACGTTATCGATCGCCCTCCATCCCATAGCAGCATATTGTCGTTGGTCCCAAATCATTAAAACGCCGCTAATTGCCATCACGCTTACTACCGCCGTTCTAAACTGTTTGGCGCTCATTTTTTCTAAGACAAATTGACCCAACCAATTACCCGGAATTGCTGCCAAACTAATAACTACACCGTAGCCGATATATTCAGGTTTTAAAACCCCCAAACTGCCGTAGGCAATAATTTTAGTTAAATGAAGCATTACTACATTAAAGGATTTAGTAGCAATCATCTGTTTCTTTACCAAGCCATAGTTTAGGAAAAATACGTTAACCACAGGACCGGTGCTGCCGATAATTCCCGAGACAAAAGCTATGAGAAAAGAACAGGGTAAAAAATGCCAAAGTTTGACGTTAAAAGAGCGTTCCTTTTTACCAAAACCGAAGCTAAAAAGGGAATAAATGAGAAACAAACCGACGAAAATTTGCAGCCAGTCCAGATGCAATTGGGTGAAAGTATAGGCACCGAGAATTGCGCCCGCGATCGCCCCCGGCATAAACCACAAAGTTACCCGCCAGTCAATATATCGCCATAATAACCAGGTTCGTTGCAGACTCCCCACCATCACGTTGAAGGTAATTACTGGTGGAACGGCCTCGGAGCCCAACACCGAACTTAACAAAGGAATCATAATCAAAGGACTGCCCCCACCCGCCAGGGTGCTGATAAACCAGGCGAAGGCGCTTGCTATGGCCAGTAGAACTAAAGTCATGGAAAACCGCGATTTTTATAATTTTTTAATAATTGTAACATTTTTTTCGTTAGTAGTAATCGCTTTAGCGATTTGGACTTGCAGTCATCCCAAAGCGCGATTTTTATCTGATTAACTTTTTATCGCTAAAGCGATTGCTACGAACTATATTTATATCGCTAAAGCGATTACTACTAACTAAGTCTATATCGCTAAAGCGATTACTACTAACTAAGTTTATATCGCTAAAGCGATTACCACTAACTAAGTTTATATCGCTAAAGCGATTACTACTAACTAAGTCTATATCGCTAAA
>CAZUCT010000344.1:0-2425 GCA_964619285.1 uncultured bacterium
GTCTAAATAGTGATATTTAGAATCCCCGTGTCTTTAGACCGGGGAGAACGTCAAAAAAGTGTAATTACTATGACCAGGCTCAGAGCTTCTCTTTCAATTGCTTTATCCCTCGCTTTAGCCCCCACCATGGCGATGGCCCGGCCCATCGACCCCACTAACGGGGGAACTAATTTAGGGGAAAGTTTCCAAATGGCCCAATACAAACCCCCTGGCAATCTAGGAAAACCGCCGACCACTGGTGGAGGAACCAGAGGAAACTTAAAGTGTGCCCAGGATGCGGAGCTTCCCGAACCGAACCCCCCTTTAACTCCTCTAATGCCATTATTAGCTCCCAATGTAGGAGCTGTGGGATTAACGGTTTCCGAAAATCCAGAGTTTTTCGTTTATGTACCTCAAACTTCTGCCACCGAAGCAGAATTTATCTTAATGGATGAAGAAAACAACGAGGTTTACCAGACTAATTTGTCCCTTTCTGGGGAACCGGGAATAGTTAGCGTTAGTCTGCCAGAAGACCGACCGCCCTTAGAAATAGGTAAAAATTATCGTTGGTTTTTTGCAGTTATGTGCGATCCCGAGGACCGAAGTCGAGACTTAGTAGTAGGTGGTTGGACTCAAAGGGGAGAACTCGAAGCAGATTTAGCAGCTCAATTAGAGAAAACCACTAGAGCAGGCGATCGCTCTTTTATCTATGCCCAAAACGGAATTTGGCACGATGCCCTATCGATTCTTGCCGAAGAGATTAGAAATTCCAATCGCAATGCTCTGGCGATCGTTCAATGGAAATTACTATTAGAATCGGCGGGATTAGATACAGTTACCGAAGTTCCTTTGTTATTATCGACATCCGAGCCCTCAGATTCCCCGCCAGAAACAATCCTGCCTTTGAATTAAGCGATCGGCAAAAACCATTTATGCTTAAAAACCTCTAGCAAGACCTAAAGGTTTACTAGAGGAAGGTAACTCTTAATTGATGAAAAATTTTAAAAAATGATGGCTGTCAAAGCGGAGGGCCGGAAACCGACCCCGCGCCAATCAATCGTCGATGATATTGGCCCAGGCAGGGAACGACGGCGGGAAAAAATTGAGATCGTAATCCGACTCTTCCCACTCCCGAACCCACAGGGGAACTTTACCGCCATCTGGAGTCTTAGAGAACTGGCGCTCTTTGGCATCGATCGTTTGAAATATGTGTTTGAGCGTATCTCCGCGATCCAATGCATTACTAAGAGCCTCATCCAATTCTGGAGGTACGCGCTTGACTCTTTGTTTGTTATCTTCGAGCCACAGCAGTTTTAGGGATTTTAAAGCTCTGGGACTGAGGCTGCTCCTATAGTAAACTCGCTTGAGTTGGGCCACCGGCTCCAAACTCCGCTCAATTCTACGAATTTGCTGCAGTCGTAAATAATGCCATTCCGCCAGATGCTTTCGCTCTTCCGGCGGAATTTGTCCCTTACTGGTGGCGTGTTGGAAAGCGTATTTGGCACAACTACACCCAAGATTGGCAAGCAAATGGATTAACTGCCTTTCTTTGGGCGTGGCCTGACGCCTTTCCTGGGTTTTAGTCGATACCCTTTTTCTTCTAGGGGTCGTGGTTGTAATCATTCTGGTTGTTTCCGATCGTTGGACATTCAGGAGACCTCTTAGGGAGAGGGTGGGGAGTGTGGGGGGTGTGGGGAGACAAGGGGGACAAGGGAGACAAGGGGGACAAGCTTCGTTCGATGGGTTTTTAAACTCTCCCCACCCTCCCCACACTCCCCACACTCCCCACACTCCCCCTGGCCCGTCCTCTAGCAGCCCTTAAATTCAGTCTAAGCTCTCCCAAGCGGGGAAATTGAATAAATTAGTCTGAAGTAGTTTTAGTGTCCCCTGTTTGGACGTTCTCCGGGTTGCCATCTTCATCCGTAGCCGTGTAGTTAGCTTGGCTGGTACTATTCCCCAAAATGGCAGCCCGGATGGCCATAACAGCCACCTTTTGATTAGAACCCCCATTTTCGGCCAGAGATTTGTTTGGCAGGAAAAAGATCGAACCCGTAGAGGCAACTAGCCCCAAGATAACAATGATTCGTTTCATAGTTGATGCACCCTGTTTTTAAACAACAAACAGTTTCTAACGCTTCCAAACAATTAAATTTGGGTTATTGCAATAGACCTGTTGCTTACTCGGCAAATATTTGCCAATATAAAAGAAGCATAGGCACAACCTGATGCACGCTTAACGTTTGGAAGCGAAGTTTTAGTAGTTTCTCTACTATTCTCTCCCCAAACTCTTGTT
This sequence comes from uncultured bacterium, assembly GCA_964619285.1. GTDB lineage: Bacteria > Cyanobacteriota > Cyanobacteriia > Cyanobacteriales > Microcoleaceae > CALKCV01. The sequence goes on from CAZUCT010000344.1 coordinate 2,273, forward strand.
TTGGGATCCGGACGTTGAGCCATCAGGGAGTTAAACCATCAGGGAGTTAGTCCATCTAGGAGTTAATTCATCAGGTGCATCTACTATTAAATAAATGGAGTTAAGCCATCAGGGGGCATCTCCATCTGCAGTTCTGTCTGCCGCTGTTTATGA
>CAZUCT010000344.1:2525-6407 GCA_964619285.1 uncultured bacterium
AGTTAAGCCATCAGGGGGCATCTCCATCTGCAGTTCTGTCTGCCGCTGTTTATGATTTCGTAAACGGCGGTTTTTTTATGTTTTGGGAATGGGGAATGGGGAATGGGGAATAAATAATAGGAAATTGGAAAGATTGTAGTTAGCAATTAGCCATTAGCAATTAGCCATTAGCCATTAGCCATTATTTGACCCCCAAATACTTATGTAATTGGACTGATAGTCGATATTGGGGAAACTTTTTTAGTAATTCTAAGACTAACTGCAAAGAGCGATCGCCCCCAGACCATTCTGGCTGCAAAAAAACAGGGATAGCATTTCTTGGTGGTAAATATTTAGCGTAATATTCCAATTCTAAACCGGTCTCTATTACCAGTTTAATCTCGTTAGCCCTTGCCCGCATTTGAGGTAGTACGGGATACTGAGGATTAAGATGTTCTTTAGGGCTAAGAGTTACCCAAACTTGAGGAGAAATCTCCTGCCAAAAACAACCGGAAGTCTCGATAGAAACTTGTCTGCCAGTAGCTTCTATTTTGTTAATTAAATCTGGAAGTTGGCGGTGGATAAAAGGTTCGCCTCCAGAAATAACAACTCGGGGCGATCGCAACTCTTCTATTAATTCCTCAAAACTTCTTTTTACGCGAGGCAAATCTCCTCCCCCATCTGCATAACCGGTATCGCAATAATGACAGCCAACCGGACAACCGGCTAACCGAATAAAATCTACGGGAGTACCCGTCCAAAATCCTTCTCCTTGAAGAGTTTCTTGGAAGGTTTCGTGGACTGGAATTATCAGATTATCCATTGGCAATTAACAATTAACAATTAACAATCAACAATTAACAATTAACAATTAGCTTGATTCCAACTTAAAAGACATCCGATTTAGCGTTATTTAATTTGAAAATTTCCGCTTTTTTTTTTGGGGAATAATAACTAGCAAAGCCTCGGGAATTACTTGAAAATATGCCGGAGTGTAAGTAGTAACTTCTCCATCGGTATTAATCGGATAAGCTTGGCTAGTAAAAACCTCCATTTCCGAACCAGAAAAAGTACGAACGCCAAATTTTTCTTCGTATCTGCCTAAATGCAAAGCAGGCAATACACCTATAAGCTGCCAGCAATGTTTGATTTCTAAACTGTATAAATCCAATCGTTGGTCGTCAATAGTCGCGTCGTGGGCGATAGTCATACCACCCCCATAATGTCGTCCGTTTCCTACCGCTATTTGCAGAGTTTTCACCGTTGAAGAAAGACCGTCAAAGCGAATTTCTGCGCTAAAAGCTTTGCTTTTTAAAATACTTCTAATAGCAGTAATAGCATAAGCAAAAATGCCCCAACGAAGCTTGAATTCTTTAGTTAGCTGACGGGCTACTTCTACGCTTAGTCCGATACTGGCAACGTTGAAAAAATATTTGCCATTTACGCAGCCCAAATCGATGTAATGTTTTTTACCAGTAGCGATCGCCCGACAAGCTGCTTCTAAATTGAAGGGAATGCCTAAAGTCTTTGCTAAGTCATTAGCAGTTCCCAATGGTAAAATCGCCAAAGGCAAACCGGTTTCTATTAAAGCCTCAACTGCTAAATTTAAGGTTCCATCTCCCCCCGCAATAATGACAAAATCTATTGCTTCTTGATATTTGAAAATAAACTTTCCAAAATCTAGAGGAGATTCTGTTTGTTTGTAAAGAATTTCTAACCCTAGTTTCTGTAAATAAACTACCGCTTTCGATAGTTCTTTTTTAACTTTTCTAGCGTGAGGATTTGCTAGCAGTAAAGCTTTTTTTAATTCTTTTTTTGTCTTATTTAAAACTAAATTTTCTTCCATTTTTTTTTGACAATTAGCAATTAGCAATTAGCAATTAGCAAAAAGCAATAGGTATTTGGTTATCTTCAAAATTGCAGTCCCCGCTGCTATTTTAACTTAAACTCATCAAATTTGACAACCTCCGAATTGGGCTTGCGAGTATCAAAATAGTAACTGCTGACGGTCCCAGTCTCCGTTTCCAAAATACTAAAAGCACTAAAATCGTTGCTGGCAATATAGGACAAAGGTTCCCCATCTTTACCTCTTAAAGGGGCAAGAGTAGGAATTACTGATTCTAAACCATTTGGATCTCCAAAAGGAGCATATTCTTCTTCATAATTTTCGGGAACGTTTCGCCGCTTCTCCCCCAAATAAGCCCCATAACTATTACCAACATTTGAAGTTTCTAAAAAGTGCATTCCGCTAGGACTAATAAATCGATTCCACAAATGAGAATGTCCGTAAAATACTAATTGCACTTCTGCTGTTTCTAATAATGGCAAAACATCCCGAATAATATAATCGTTTTCTCTAGGATATTCGTAGCGAATGGCAGTAATATTTCCCCTTTCGTCTCTTTCAATAATTTGCACCGGATCCGTATAAGCAGGAACGACATTTTCTCCTAAAGAATGGGGTGGATGGTGGAACATGACAATTTTAGATTTTGCCCGTTTAAATTCGGGGCTATCGAGTTCGGATACCAACCAATTATATTGAGGACTTCCTTTAACAATTGGTTCAAAAATATGCTGTCCGTAACCCCATTCGGCAGGGTTATTAAAATCTCTTTCCCGTTCGCGATATTTTCCTCTGGCATCCGCATCGAGGCGGGGAACTCGCCAAATATTAGTAACATATAAAACGACTAAACGCACGTCGCCAAAGGTTACGGCATAATATTTTTCGTTGCCATTTTTATTTTTAGGCAAGGTAAAGATTTCTTCGTAGGTTTCGGTATTAAAAGAATGGTTTTTTATCCACTCTTCCCGGTAATCTGGATTGTTATTAGGATTAATTTCCGCGCTCTTTTCTGCATAAACTTTTTCTGCAACTTCCCGGGGATGGGGCTGACTGAATTGTTCGTTAAGACCTTTATTAGTTCCAAAAATTCCCATAACTTCATGGTTGCCGAGGGCGGTAAATAAAGGCGCGTTTTGAATTAATTCACCTCCCCGATAAACTGTGGCAGTTTCGTCTTTTTTGAGTTCGTAATTGCCGCGACCTTGAAGAAGAGGAAAGAAGGCATTACCGCGATTATCGTCGAACCATTCCGAGGCGCGATCGGGAATATTAACTAAATCTCCGGCAAAAAAAACCGCATCAATTTTACCGAAATTTTCCTCAACTTTCTGAAGATTGGCGGCAGTCATTGGTTTTAATTGATGGTCGGATGTCAGTAAAATTTTTAGGGGCGTTCCCGGTGTCGGTTTGGCAGCCAAACGAAAAACATCGCTGCGAATTACTTCCCCATTTTCTGTCTCGCTAATCACTCGATAGGGCACTTCAATATTAGGAATTAAACCCGCGACTTCTGCCTCGTGTCGCCAGATATCTCGCCTGACAGTTTTTCGATAAATTTGACCTTTTTCTACTTGTTCTCCCACCCGGGAATTTTCATCTTCGCGAGTTCTAGAAAGCTTAATCGTATTTGCTTCGACGCTTTGCCGTAAATTGTCGCCAAAAAAGACTCGATGGCGACTGCCGCGAAACTCGGTAAACCAGACAACTCGCACGGAATTTTCTGTAGGCAGTTGGAGAAAAGGATCGGTTAAAAGTTGTCCTGGAGATAGGGTCGAAAAATTCATAATTAGAAGCAAAAGTGCAGTAATAAGAATTAAGATACCAAAGACCCAGGGGTTACGGTAAGAGTGCCTGGGACTTTCAAAGGTATCCGGAGGAGGGGTCAGCATTTTTTAAAAGAGATGGTAATTTTTAATCTTAGGTTAAATTTTAAAGGCCAGAGGTTATTTTTGCTTTAAGATGCTACGATGGACCCTGAAAAATTAAGCAAAATCCTAGGTTGGGTGGAGTGAAACGCAACCCAACAAGTCGGTATCTTATTACTACGCAAGTCC